>JABSOJ010000028.1 GCA_013216005.1 Alteromonadaceae bacterium
TATTTGCGGTATGGTTCCCACAATGGTCAGTTTATCAATGGCGGCTAACTCTGCCATTGTGTCGATGCCCTCTTCCTCTAAACGTAAAATTTGCCAGCGAGATATGCCAGGCAATATCGATAAGTCACCCCCTTTAATTTTTGAGTTGGTTAGTTTGGCTGCTTGTTCTTTGATAAAGCTAAAAGCGATCAACGGGAAAAAACCCAGCATGAATACAACTAAGCTGACCTTTTCCGCTGTAAAAAAAACAGGCATATATTGATATGGTTCGCGGTTTACCCACCATAGAAAAGAGTTAAATATATTCAATTAAAAACAAGTGTTAATTTAGGCAAATAAACGCATCATTTTGATTTAAAGTTAAGACTTATAAAACACAAAAGTACTTTTAATTCCCGATACAATTTCGTCACAATTACCTAGTTTTTTTTCTTTAATGAACGCCACAAAATCAGCCTCAACCGATAGCTTGATAAAGCCGCTAGCCGTGACACAACGACCATTGATCACAATATAATGCTCATGCCCCACTATGACGTATAAACGGGCAATATCTATCCAATAACCGACGATACGGGACATTTGTGGAATGGTTGCTGCGATGCTCTGCCTATCAGCGGCGGCAAGCTCCGCCATAGTATCAATCCCCTCTTCCTCTAGCCGCAAAATTTGATACCTTGATATTCCTGGCAATATCGATAAATCCCCGCCTTTAATTTGCGAATTAGTAAATTTCCCAATTTGCTCTTTCATAAAACTAAACGCTATCAACGGAAAAAAGCCCAGCATAAAAACAACAAGACTGACCTTCTCTGCAGGGATCACATTAGTCGGCGGTAAAATAAGCGCGATGCCATACACTAAAAGAAATTTTTTAAAGAGGTGACTAAAAACCAACGAACTGGCCACATCGTGTCGGGTTATTTTTGTAAAAATATAACTCAAGGCGTGTAAATACCACCCCAATAACCCGGACACAATCGGCTCGATTTTAAGACTCTGCAAGTAAATAGGTAAGGTTTCTTTACGGTATAGATCAACACCATCGAGATAACTTTCCATTGTCCCCGCACCACGTCCTTGTGGATTAAGAATATAGATCCAGCATGTCGCGATAATACACCCCAACATTAATTTCATGAAAAAATCGTTTGCCGCGACCCTTGAACGCTCTTGTTGCGTTAAGGGTAATTGCTCCGAAAAAGCGAGCTTTATTGCCATCAACAAAAAAGGCAATAACGTAAACGAAAACACCACCGTTGAATTAAATAACCAAATTTTGTGTAACTGATTTTTAATCCTCGCTTGTTGAACCGCTGGCGTTTGTGCCTCAACATCCGGTTGTTTATTGAATTCAAAAACCTGTTGTTTATTGCTTGTTCCTGGAGACGTTAATATTTGCCGGGTACGTTGAAAATAAATCAACAATTTATTGATCCCAATCTCGCTATCAAGCGTCTCTTGCTTCTGCTCATCCTCTTTTGATAAAGGCGGCAACTTAAACACGCTTTGCTGTACGACAAAAATCATATCGCCCACTTTACCCACGCGACTATGATAACTATTCAGTAACAGCGTTAACGCAATAAGCACGGGCAAACAATATAAAAGACACACCTTTAACTTGTTCAGCATATTATTTACCCCTGACTATATCCCTAATAATGTAACGAAAGTCGCTTAATAAAATACCTGTCTTTAACTCGCCCGGTACAACAAACGGGTATCCTTAATTAATAATGCATCGCCTTACGACTGACAAACAAAGGAATTCGCCGCTCACGTTTCAGCATTTCTGAGGCATTACTCGTCTCTATCACCATTGAATATTCTGTTTCTTTTTCCTTCGTAATTAAATCACTCGCTTGAACTGCCAATGCAAGGGTTTTATCCGGCACTAAAAAAACCACAAAATGTAAATCGTCGGTTGTTTTAGCGGTGATAGATTCAGGCGTAATAACCAGGTTATAATTGAGATCATAAACCCCCACTTTGCATTCCCATGCCGTACCAATAGTTTCGGCATCGTCTTCAAGATCCGGGCGAACCAGGATCGGTGTAGTATGTTCGCCATTATAAATACGTAATTTTAACCCCATAACGTTCCCCGAATTTAACCGTTACCCTTCTGACGGAATGCTGATGCTAAACGCCGTAATAGCCGATTTACCGCCTTCAATATACATGGCATCACTTACGATCATATGTTGGCCATTCACGCCGCAAGTGCCTTGCATCGCAGTTTCGCCATTGGCATCAAGCACTCTGAAAAAAGCGGGAGCGCCACCTTTTACCGGCGATACATCTTCAAAAGCGTGGGCACTTAAACTCCCCCCTGAAGACGTGTCTTCAAAACCATCGCTTCCATTACTTGACTCATGCTCTGCCAATAATATGTGTTCACCAGCCGTAAGAGCAACTTTTTCACTAGTAGGGATACCGCCCCCTTCCGTGTATATTTGTACTTTCACTTTTTCTGATCCAATTTCCATTGCATCTGCCACACCAAGAATGGCGGCATTTCTTAGCTTGTTCGAGATAAAAAATCCAGTCATGATAATCTCCTATATTCTGATTTTGTAGTGGGGTTCTTTAAACGAAATAATATCGATATAACCCAGCAACTCCGGGTTATAACGAATGACCGCTTGAATAGCGGGTATCGTTGCGGTTGTTTTCTGCCCATACATGGGCAAGGTATAGTTTGAGGTAACTTGCGCCGTAATCGCCGGGAGTACTAGCGATGCACTTAATAACGCACCAATGTTCACCTTGATATCGGCAATAATCCAGGGTAATGAAGCCCCGACTATCGCACGGTAAAGGGGGGCCGTCATCTCCTGTACTGCACTGGCCGTTATTCCGGGTAATGTCGCGCTAGTGTTCAACTGAACCACATGAACGCCATGAATAACATTACTGGTCGCAATTATGCTGGGTAAATCCACCGTGACCGCCGCATTGCGGAGAGGTAACATCTGATCAACCAAACCCGACGAATAAATGCCCGGTAAAACGGCGGTGATACTGACTTCATTCGGTACTTCAAAATAGTGGCTGTAAACTTTCTGGCTAAAAATTTGATATGGCTTTGCCGACAGCGCGTTAAACTCACTGCTTGAAATAGCCCGGTCCATTACAATGGAATAATAAATGGTCCCTGAACAACTTCGCTCCTTGGGTAAACTGCTGCTGTTACCAATGAAAACGTCTTTTATCGTGGTGGTAACGGATGTACCCAAACCCGTGGCGGTTTCAGTACTGTTGCTTTTAGAATACTGATAAAGGGTAATGTTGCCTGACGTTTCAACCACCCCACAATAAAGTGCCGGCTCTCCGATAACCATCTTCAAACCCGTGTCTGTCTGGAAAGAATCGTTTATTTGCAAAAATAAATTACCCGTCTCGTTTTTACTTAATGCATGGCGATTGTTACCAATTTCATCACTGGTGGAATAATAAGAAACCATTTCCCCCCAGTCATCAATATCGCTCAGATTGGCATAAACAATAAAGGTTTTACCCTTCTCCGGAAGCAAAAAACCTTTTGCCAGGCTGGTTCTGGTGTAATGAGTCGCGCTGGTTTCAAAACCTTTGGCATAAAATGTTTCACTGGCAACCGTTTTAGTATACGGTCTGCGGATCTCACCATCAAAAATGCCTTCGTTCGGATGAATAACCGAATAATTACACCCCTTAAAAAACGCGGGGTTAATTTCAATCTCACCCCGTGGTTTTAGCCGGGTATAATTGACATTCGAACGGTAATTTTTTGGTAATTGAAGTAGATGCATTCGCTAACCCGCCGAAACAACCGAACGCATTCGAATTGACAGCGTAGCCACTAACACGGTCGTGCTTTCATTACTTTTTAAATAAAAGGTCGCTTTATCATCTAAATTCCTGATCTCAAATAAATAATACGTACTATTGGCAACCGAATCTAACACAAAGCTACCAAGTTCATACGGCTCATAAGCCCCGCTTGGCCCGGGTGATTCGGTGTCTGCATTGGGTCTGATGAACAAATCAACGGTCATGTTTTTGGTCGGTGTAGAGCTGGTGATCGTTAATTTGGCATCCAATATCGGGTATAAACTTTCAGTCGTTGTCATCAATGAATTAACGGTCTTCGTTGCTGCCTGCACTGCCGTTAACGGCCTTAACGATATCCCTGATCCCACCTCTAGCCAGCCAGACGCCCCAAATTTAGAGATTAATTCCCATGCCATAACTTTCTCCTGTTTTTAACGTTGTTGTTCAATGGTGTAAGTAGTTGTTAATGGTGTAAGTAGTTTTATGCCTGATACTGCTCTGTGACCGTTCCATAATCAATAAGGGTGTCAATGGGTAAAACCATCGAGCCATTAACCTCATTAACGCAAGCCGTAAAATCAATAATCATGGTACGTGTTTCGGGTAAACGTAAATTGATAGCCGGGGCCATTTCAAAAAATTTGTTGTATTTCCGGGCACGTGAATCGTTCGGTGAATCTAGCGCAGCTTCGACCGCATCCCAAACTGGCAATAAGCGTTTCAACCATTGCACTTTATCTAACACATAAGGTTGAACAATCTGCCCGTCAAACAAAGGCCACCCGGTTTCCGGTGGCGGGCTCATATCGGACACATCGACTAAATGGTGACTAGGGTTGGTGTTATCCGCATAATCGTCCACGCTAACCACTTTTTTATGTTGTACAAACGCAAATTGTTTCACGGTTTTATTTCCCATTCGTTACGTGAATAGCCTTTATTGCTTTTCATTATTTTTTTCAGATCAGAAGAAAGGGCATACCAACTGTCGTTAAAATAATGCATTGAATACAAATAATGGACCATATGAACAATCCCTGAATCAAAGGTGTCCCCCCTGTCGGTTGAGGTAAGTATTTTTGCCCCTGACGCATGATACAAAGTCGTAATAACAAATCCTTTGTCGTCTGATATTATTTTTTTAATCGGTGCGGACCCCCCCAAATTATCGGCTTGTTTAACCCAGCCATCGCCCCCGTCATAAGACCGACTGCAATCAGAGTCGTAACCGACCACTAAATTATCGTCGCCCAGGTCGACCATATACGATAAATAAGAATTGTTCGAACGTACCACATTAAAATCATTCTCCCCCGATGTAAGTGGATCCCAACTGTTGAGTTGGTCAATGCTACGGTAAACTTTACTTCCATAACTCCCCGCATAAAAAACGCCATTGTTATCACAAAAAACAAAAGGGTAAGCCGTACTGTACAAATATGAAGAACCGCCGGGGATAGTCAACTCCGCACTATTTGACCCATCGTATGCATCCGTCGTCGTTAAAGTAACCCAATCGTCATTTGACATCGCAAACTGATGATATTGCCCTGCGGCTATCCAATTACCCTTCCCGTCTGCCGCTAACCCCATTGGCCTTGACGTGATACCATCAAACAAGCCAAACTTAATGGGTAAGGTAAACCAAGTTTGCATCTTATCCCGGCTGATCCCGATATAATAATCACCATATATCACCACAAACACATCACCCGCTGCATAGGCATGACTAACATCATAATAAGCTGAACTGTCCCCTGGATTACCACTGCCACAATATTGAACCAATGAGATAAAAGATGCACCCTCAATAGAACCCCATGCTTTGCCTTGAACTCCCCAGGCTAAAATTGACGTACCACTGACCACAAATCCTTTAATGGTTTCACCAAAATCATGCACGGTTTCATCAAAACTGACAGCGGTTAAATTATTCACCACCTGTATTTCACCTTGTCGACCATGCCCAATCACCTCATGAAATGAATCAACGCTGGGGCGATCCGGTAACGTACCGTCCCCGTGAATGGCTAATAAATCGGGAAAGTGATCCGGGTTAAAAGACTCCCCTTTTAATGGCATAACCCCCGCATCTGACGGCGGATACCCCCCCCATATTTTAATCTCTCCCGCAGGGACAGGCGGTTGATAGGCACGACCTAATTTTTTACTGACCATTTGATTCACTCACTTTTTGACTCTCTTTTTGAAACAGGATTAAAACAATTCCCAAACTTCTGCATCCGTGGTGATATCGGTGCAAAAAGCCTGCAAGGTATCCCCCGGACTCAGTTCTATATTTTCACCTGAAACCCAGCTTTCATAACGCCCGATAAAGGTATAGGTATTTAACAGGGTGACGGTTTTGGTGCTTTGCAACGAGTTATGCAATAACACATGCATTCCCACTTTTTCTGGCGTTACCAGTGTTACGTCAATGGCGGTCGAGGTCGCTAAAGCAATTTTATGCTCAAGTTGGATCAAACTAAAATTGGCGGTTTTTATTTCCCATTCGCCGCCCCAAAAAGCATCCCCGCCCGAGCCTTTCGACAGCAAAATTTTATTCGCCTGACCCGATTGCAAGGGTAAATGGGTCGTACTGGCTTCCTGGTTTTCGAGAAGGGCTTGTTTGCTTGCCTCCAATGCGGTTGCCGCATCAACACCGGATTGTATCTGTACATTATATCCGGCATGCATAAGCTTCAGTACATCAACGATAATGTTCAAATTGCTCATGTATTGTTGCCCCTCGTCCAACGGGCTAAAAACAAAATTTTCCGGTAAATCATCCAATAAATCAGCCATTAGCATTCCTCAACGACACAAGCCGTTTGCCAGTTATTTTCATAGTCATGGGTGAACACAGGTAAGCTTTTAAATTTACAGGCCATCGCATGTTGATGTTCATATTCTCCGCCCGTACCAGGATACAGTGAAATAAAAAAATCTTTGCTTTTGGTGCCTTGATAAATCGCATCGTATAACAAGGTACGCTCATCAAGGGACAGGTAATTAAACTGAAAAGCCAAACGCCGATATTGTTTGCTTTTTATGATGGTGTGCAACGATGAGCCCTTAGTGCGAACCAAATCTTCATCCGCGTCAACATGGTTTTGACTGCCGTAACTAAAGTTAATTGACGGCTCGAACGCTTCACCAAAATATAATCGGGCAATATCAATATAACCGTCGATATTATCGGGATCTTGCAAGGTTAACCGAAAAGACCAGGCAAGCACGGGATCAAACCAAAGGGCTTTATAACGAATATCCCAATCATCGTTCAGCGCTTCGACTAAATCATCAATCCCCCAAACAAGAGCCCCTAATAATTTAGTTTCAAATACATCCTCTAAAGTCGTGTCATACAATACCTGGCCATCTTGCTTGTCACCGCTGAAAATTTCTAACTGATACTTTGCGGTGGCACTTAAATTATGACGATGCATAACAAACCCCGACAAGGCTTGAAAGCCATTAAACCGACCTTCTATCACTATTTCATCGAGGGTTTCTGTCCGGAAAATATGACTGTTGGAATAGCGGGTTAAGTTATCCAGTCCTAATAATAATTGCTCAGTGCCAGTGGCTAACGTTAATACTGATTCATTGATCGCATTCCCCAATAATAAACGTATTTTATGACTCATTGCATGACCTCCAACACAGCTAACCCCAAAGCGGGAATAGGCTGATTAGCAACCACTACACAGGTACCGCCCATGACCGAAACAAATGAACTGTCTAATTCATCCCCTAATTCAAAACCAATCGCGCGACCAAACGCTGACATGCTATACACCAACCGAATTTTGGTATTGAGCGCGGCCCTATTCGCCGCTTCATTGTCGGCATCGGCTTTATTGACCAACAAGGTATAAGCGTTTATTTCAGGGTAATCCGGGTGGTTCGTCACAATGTCGGTATTGGTGGCAATTGATACTGAC
Source organism: Alteromonadaceae bacterium (assembly GCA_013216005.1). GTDB lineage: Bacteria > Pseudomonadota > Gammaproteobacteria > Enterobacterales > Alteromonadaceae > JABSOI01. The sequence continues at coordinate 7,764 of JABSOJ010000028.1, forward strand.
CATTGTTTAGAAAATAAATCACGGTTCACGGCAGACACGGAGCCAAATAACCCGTCTGGCTGTACGGTATAGTTTCTCTGGTAATGAACATTGACACGCGGCGCGGGTAATAAGCGGCGCTTGGTTTTAAAGGTGTCCGGGTCAATATCGTCATCGGTTAATAAGGCAACCCCCACCCCAGATAAGGCAGTGTAAGCAATGGTTTTAAAGGCGTTGTTACTGTCGACACCCCAGGCAAAACCCGCACTGATACACGCCTCGTCGATTAAGTTTCGCCGTGTTTTGTTGTTGCTGATATACGCGCCCATGGCATAACCCGGCACGCTCGAAAAGGTGCCGTCTCTGGCGGTTAACCCTGATTCATTTAGCATAATGGTCACAATCTCTGCACACGTGCTGTCGGCCTGTACTGCGTCACAGGTAATACGTCCTTGCGGTGTGCTGTTAGGTACAAAGGTTCCGGCGGTTAGATCCTCGCTCACACTGACGAGCAACCCACCGTCCCGCACGGTGATACTGTCTAATGGTCCGTCATTGATCTGGTACGTGCCGTCTCCCAGTTCATTAATGAGGACAGGCTCAACATTGAATACGGTGCCAAAAACACGCGGTATACTTTTCCCTTCCGCAATGCCACTGGTGTATTTATTACATACCGGCACTTCAATGGGGTGGGTCGCATCTAAAATACGTAATAAATAGTTAAAGCCATCCGGCTCTATATCTTCACAGTACCAAAGATTCGTTTGTTTAAAATCAGCTTTGGGCCAATCCGGATCGCCCATATAAATACGCGCTTGCTGTCCTGCAAAATCAAAGCTTAATAAGTCGGGAATAAACTCCGTGGCCAATATTTTTATTGCACTGCGGATAGTGGTTGAGTGACCATAAAAAACGCTGTCCATGCGTTGCCCCAGTTTTATTTCATCAACAATCACATCATTGTAAGGTGTATGGGCCGGACTGTCGGTACCGACCGTTTGAAACGGGGCGTTACTTAAATACAGGGTTTTTAAAGTACCCGCGTCTAAGTAATCTACCTCGACCAAATGGCAGCGAAAATTGCCCGGTTGGGCTAGCCATGCCTCAAAATCAATACTCATTAGGCTTGCCGTTGATTATGGACAATATGCGCGTTGGTTTCCTGTGCATTTCGATTACCTTCCTCAAGTTCACGGAGCTGCTGTTGCAATACGGCGATCGTTGTGTTTTGTAAACGATTTTGTTCCACTAGTTCCACATAGCTTTTTTGTTGCTCTGCCAGTTGTTGGGCATTTAATTCATTGCTGGTTTGTTGCTGCTCAAGCTGCTGTTGCACTAAGGCATTATTGAGTAGTTGCCCGTCAAGTTGTGCCTGACTTAATGCCTGGGTTTGTTCAATGATCGCCACTTGCCCTTCATATTGCTCTGTCGCTAACAGCGTTTGATTGTTAGCATCTAAACGGGCTTGTGTTTCCAACACGGCTAATTCGGTATTAAGCGCTTGCAGTTCGGTAATAGTATGGGTTTGTAATGCCAATACTGAACTTTGATATACCTCTACCTCTGAGGGGATTTTAGGCGCCTCAACGGTGATCGTCGCTAAATATTCGAGACTGGATTGCACGCGGTTAAAAATGGCGTTAAACCGACCTGAGCTGCCGAACATATTACGAGCTTCAGACAAATAGGCATCGGCGCTCCCGGTAATATTGGCAATAGCGTCTAAATCTAAATGTTTGGCGGCCACAAAATCATTGGAAAACTGACGCTGTGAGACCTGAAATTTTTGCTCACCGGACAAGGGCGAATAGTTCGACAAAGAAAGCCCGCTGGCATAACTGCCTAAACTGCTTAATGCCCGTTTAATATTACTGTATTGATCAAGCTCCTGCTGATAGCGCTCTTCGCTTAATGTGCTTAACGTGTTGAATTGTTCAAATTCCAGCGCATAACGCGAGACTATTTTTTCATTCAGTGCGTCAACCACACTGAGTTGATCTTCAATACTGCCGGAGCCCAGTTGACCATAGAGGCCGTTAATATTGCCCGTTAATAAACTGACCTCATCAAAGCCGCCCATGTCGCGCTTAATTTGTTGAATAGCGCGGGTAAGCCCCTCACGGGTATTCCCGATAACCGACACTAAGTTAGTTAAATTAGTGGCGATCCCTTCAATGGTTGACTCAAAAGAACGACTGGCCTCGCCTAAATATTTTTCAATAACAACGGTGCGTTGCTTACCATAAAAAGTTTCAAGCAATTGCATGTCTGCGCCCAGCGACAGCGCATTCTTAAAGTCGTTCATAAATTGCTGGTTTAAGGTGTCTAGCGCTTTTTCCAGTGGCGACATGTCGAGGGTGTTTAATTGCGCTTGAATGTTTTTGTTAAACGCCATACGTGCCTGGGCCAATTCAATTTCTTTTTCTGCGGCGGCTTCTGCAATGGCGGTTCCTTCCTCTAACACATCATAATATTGATCGAGTGAGCCAATAATGGTTAATAACGTGGCATATAACGCCTGACCTGAATCAGTGGTTTTGTCGATACCGCCTAACAAGGTTTTGAATGCTTCACGGGTTTCGGGTAATGATTCATTTAAGCCAACGAAGACGTCTTTAAGCGATGTCTGTAAAAATAGAAAGTGCTCTTCTTCTGAAAAAAATTCACTGAAATAGGTAGACGTCGCTTCTTTAAAATTATCTAACCCGCCCATTAAGCCGATAAGGGATTGTGCAATCGCTAATTGTGCTTCAACACTAAGATCGGCCACATGGTTAAGACTATGACCTACGGCCTCCATTTGGCTGTTAAAAATAACCTGCTCCTGGGCAACACGGATCAAGGTAGCGTACAACCCCTCCCCCACTTGCTGAAATTTAGCCATTTGCGGGGCTAAATAGTGGGCCATTAAATCAGCCTGATGGCTGATAATGGCTTGCAATTCCGCTTCTATTTCTGCCCCGGACAAGTCTTTAAATGACATATTTGCGACATTGATCACAAAGTTTTCTAACGAGCGATTTACATCAACCCCCAGTACCTCTAATGACGCTCCAATACTGGTATTGATACTGCTAAAAATAAGCGCTAGTTCATGTTGAAACGTTTGGTCAATCGCCTGATAATCGGTCTTGTAACTGGTTTTAGACGTCAAGCCCCACCATGACGTTTTTTTCGTTTTAGTATCGTAATAGGCTTGCGCCTGAACTAAGCCGCTGTCAATAATCTCGCCAAGGGTTTGACTAACAATCTTGATCCCACTGTCCACCAGTGATTTTTTGGTTTTAGAAAAAGTACTGAGAATTTTTGTGGTTATGCCTGTCGGATCTATTTGTGTTAACCCGAGAAATGCGCTTTTTAAATAGCCAGACGTACTATTTTTAGATCCCAGTTGACCGCCATAACTGCTTGCGTCAAAACTGCCATTTCTCGCCACTAATGAACGGGCCAGATGCCTAATGTTACTGTTTAAATCGCGTAGACTGCGGTTCATTTCCTGTAGTTCGGCATATTGATCGAGTTGAAGATCTTCTATGCGTTCATAGCTGTTTAACAAGGATTGTGATTTAGCGCTGTCATCGCCTAAAACGGTGCCTGTGCCTTGATTTTCCTGACGGGTTGCCGCACTGGTTGGCGCGGCCCTTGAGCCACCGGAAACGGCAACCCCCAGCCCTGCCATGATCGCAATCATCGCCGTACCACTAGCAAAACCGATAGGCCAAGGGGCCGCGAACGCAGCGGTGATCGCTTCAATGGCATAACTACCAATACGCAAAGCGGAATTGGCTAATTCAACGGCGGTGAAAATATTGCTTGCGGCTTCCATGGCCTTACGGCCTTTTGAATGCTCGCTGAACATTTGACCTGCAGCATTGGTCATCGATTTATAAGAGGCGATATTGGCAGAGGTCCGGGTTTTAGTCAGTTTTTCTTCATAGCTGGCTAACTTGGCTAATTCAGCCGGATCTTGGGCATATTTTACTTTTAGTTTAGCAATGTTGACTAATTCTTCACCGTAGCTTCTTTGTGATTTTTCCAGTTTGTCTAACTGCTGTGCGATACTGCCAAACGTATCAATGATCACTCCCCCGGCACTGGCCCAGGTAGTGGAATATTGATTAACGCCTTTGACCAGTTTATCAATTTCAGAAAGCTGTTTATAGCCAAACAATAGCTGTTGCGTTTTAGCCGTTTCCAGGCCAAGCGCTCTTTGTTCTTTTTTAACTTTTACAATGGCTTTTGCATTTTCCTCGGCGGCTTCGGTGGTTTGTTTAAACCATTCACTTAACCCGCCGCCATAGGTGGCTTTTTTTGCCGCCTCAATCGCCGCTTTGGTATTCGCAAGGGATTGACCCATCGCTACATCAGCTGCGACAATATCATCAGCGGACACTGAAAAAACCGCAACGTTTTTAGCAAAACCTTGTAATGATTTACCTAGCTTTGTTAAACCTGAATCGCCCGTAAATTTACCCACACCAATTAAGATACGTCCCCAACCCTCCGCAATGCCCCAAAGTAAAACTTGAAAGGGCTTTAACATACGGTTGATAACATCTGCGGTTATTTTCGCAGTGCTTGCCATTGCACTTGTTGCCGCTTTACCGATCATTTGCCAACCCAATTGAGCCGTTAACAAAGTAACGTGTAACGGTTTTAAATGCTCAAGCACAAAATCGATGCCTTGAAGCATATAATCAATCACCGTGCCGACAATTTTTTCCCAACCACCAAAGCCGATCACAATGTCGGCAATGCCGTTATTCATTCCAGCCAAGGCGGGGGCAAGTTTAGCGGTAAGGACGTTACCCAACCCCGTTACCACATCTTTCGTGCGTTGAAATTCTCGCTCCGCGATGGAGATCATCTCCGCGTCAATATCGCTGATAGACGTACCTAATAAACGGGCTTCATGTTGTGCGGCTTTTAGTCCTGCGGCGGAATTTTCTAACAAAGGCAATAATCGACTGGCATCGTTTGCCAGGGCTTCTAAAAAAAAGATTTTTTTATTGTGCGAGGCTACCCCGTCGAGAGCTTCACCAATTTTCAATAACTGTTGATCCGCTGATAAACCCATAAACTGACCAATATCAAGGTTAAGTTTTTCAAAAACGTCTTTCGCTTCGCCCCCCCCTGTGGCGGCAAAATCCCCAATTTTATCTTGCAGATCTTTAAAAATGTCCGCCATTTTATCGCCGCTGACATTAAACTTTTCCCCTGCGGTGGTCCATTCAGACAGGGTTTGCGTGCTTAAATTCAAGGTGTCTGCCATGACTTTCATTTCAGTAATGGCTTTGGTGCGCATCATCACACCCATACCGCCCAGCGCGGTAGTCGCTAAACCAACAAGGCTGCTGACTTTGCCCAGCTTGCCAATAAGCGCCCCTGATTTTTGCATTAATAAACTGGTGCTTTTAGCGGTTTTTTTCTGTTGCGCACTTAAACTTTTCAATCCATCACGCGTAACTTGCGTGGCTTTTACCCCCTTTTTACCGTCACCCGTAATGAGTAAACCAACAACGTAATTTTTTTTAGCCATTTTTGCTGTTGATTACCATAAGTACACCATCTTCAATCAACTGAAGATCATCAAGCAATGCGGATCGGTCTTCACAATGAATCTGATGAATGTTAAACAAGGATTCTTTTGCCGGAATAGGAATACCCATAAAGCCCCCCATAGGCCCGACGACAAATTGCCGCCTGAGTTGATGAAATAAAAGGTACGTATTGACATGCTCTGGCCATAAATGAAAAGCCGTTGCCTGATCATGCGCCACTTGTGCTTCTGCCTTTGCACGAATTCGGGCAATTGCCGCATCGTCTAGCCCCATGTCTACTGCTTCTTGCTCTACTTGCTCTGCTTTTTCTTTAGCGCTGTCTTTGGATCCGGATTTTTCTCTTTTCCCCCACCATTTCCCCAGCGCTATGAGTTTTTTGCGCGTTTATCCAGATAAACACCATTAGAACGGCTTAAACCGTCACACAGCGCATTAAAATAAGGCTCAATATCAAGCATTTCAACGACTAATTCTTTGCTGTATTCGACGTTTTTTCTATTAACGTTCATTAAGTTTTTAATGTTGTGCAAATTTTTGGTTATTTCTTCATCAAGCTCTCGATTAATTTCATCAATTTCATTATCAAGCCGGATCCTGTGAGTGGTTTTTTCTGCATCGGTTAAAGGCACCTGATCCGCCGTGTCGTTATTACCCGTGATTAACACAAGTTTATCTTTGCCTTTTTCTTCACCTTCTTCTACGGCTATGCAAGCCACGTTGTCATGCTCTAATAGCAAAATTTCCCTTCCGATCAGTCGAATATTCCTTTGGGCGTCATTGATCCGCTGACCCAATGCATGACTTTCACTGCGCTTTAACCGGGTAAATACGGCAATAAAAGAAACCTCTACTTTTTTTCCGTTACTTTCCATCAATGCTTTGCATTTAACATCGATATGATTTTCTGAGCCTATGAGTAAATTTTCCATGAGATGTCCGATATGGTTATGGTTAATATGTTTTAAGGTGTTTAAAGAAAAAAAGCCCACCAACCGGGCTGGCTTAAATGGTAAGCCTAAGTCGCACTCGATAAGATTGTCTGTCGATATTAAGTAAATGTGATCACTAGTGCATCGAAAAAACCTAATTCAACCTGATAACCTTCATCACCGTCAATACTGGTTTCTTTGGGTTTGGTGACTTGCACCGTGCTACAACTAAATTTAATTGTGTTGTATTGCACGGTCCCGTGTGTAATTTCAAAGGAGACTTTCGCTACGCCTTGGTGCGATTCGAATTGAACAAACCAATCTTTGTCGCTAACTTTACTCGCGGGCATGGTTAAATTGGCGGTTGCAAATAGCGCAGAGTGACGCGCTTCTTTTTGCCCTGGCACGTTCACCATATTAACGCCAGAACCGGCTTTAATACTGAGGCTATGTACCACCACATCAACACCGTCTAGCTTGCACGCGGTGGTGTTGTCATAATTAACGGGGATCGGTGTCGCGTAATTACTATAAGTAATACTGACCGGATTAGTCTTCTCCACCGGTCGGTTATAACTGCCGATAAAATTAAACATCATTCTCAGATAGCTATCAAAAGAAAATTCTACATTGCCTCTGACATCCGCCATGAGATTATATTTTTGATCCCCAACATGACGGCCCAGCGTTAACAAGGCACTGTCGGTGGTATTATTCAGAGTAAAAATTTCTTGTTCAGACCCATCTGTAGTTACGGTGGTGCGGGTAAAACCACATCCCTCTAACATAGGGCCATAGGCAACCTCATTGGCGTTGCTGCCACACCCTGCCATGTCAATTTTAGTAGTGAGTGTTTGGTGCGGTTTGGTGTTCACCTCTTCACCGGGAGACACAATCACCCCGTCAACATTACGTTTAGAAAATTCACCTTCATATTCACCTATCTGAACACCATCAACGGTTTCAATGGCTTCAGTGCCCAGTAATGTTTCTGGGGCGCCTACAGTAACTTGTTTTTTAAATAATAATAAATATTGGCTTTTCATGATCAGACCTTATCGGATTGTCGCTTTGCCTGTATGGGTTATGCTTTGGTTGTGGTGGGGCTGGTTTTCGTCGTTGATTTTTTTGCCTTTACTTCTGGACGGTCTGTTGCTCTGCCAACCTGCTTTTTTTGTTTTTTTTCTGAGGGTAATTCTTCAATAGTGGTGGTGTAGGTCCCGTTTTTGTTACGTTTTAACGTTCTGTTTGGCATGACTTGCTCCTGATGATTAAGTTATTTACGGTAAGTTTTAGATACGCTATACATATCGAGCCACATCATTATTTTTTTACCCATATCTTTTAGTTGCCCGTCAACAAACTGCATCGGGGTATATTCTTCTGCAACACTGAATCCTAACAAGGCGTTAAGTAGCTGAGTGCGGGCCTCTGTCATTGGCGGTTCGTCAACACATGCTTCATCTCCTGCGCTGGTCACTATGCAAATAGAATATAAAGACTCTATGAGTTGTTTGGGTCGGTTATCTGAGCTGATTGGATAGCCACTGTCTTTAACGGGTAATAAATAACAAAGGGGTAAGTCTATTTTTTTCTGGCGTAAATCATCAAAAGAAGGCACGTCTTTACTGAACCGTACTTCACTAAAATAGTCGATTGATTGTATTTGTTGCACTACGGGTTGAATTAACATAATTATTCCGCGTATAACATGGCGGCTGGTTCGAGTATTTGCTCATCGACAATGATATAGGCTCGCCCGTTAAAGGTTATTTCTCCATCTTTGGTTTGATCAATAATGTCACTGGCACGGCAAAGAAATTGATGCTCGTAGTCTTTGGCTTCAAAGTTCCCAAATTTTAGCTGGTTAAAACTTTTACCATACACAACACGCAAGGTTTTTGCTCTGCCAAAGTCGGGTAAAAAATGCACGTCGATACCAGCATGCGCTAATAGATCTTCCAGTCCTTTGGTTAAGGCTTCATCAATACGATTGGTTGTCATTTTGTTAACTTGCTTAATTATTTATCGACGTATTTACAGGTACGATCCTGATTAACTAAAAAGTCGGCATCTTTTACGCTGACAATGAATTTTTTCCCCACCGATATATTTTTTAATCCTAACCGAACGTTATTGAATGCCGCTTTTGCTATTACTTCAACTTTATCTTCGGGTACTGCTTCGGTGGTATTAAGTACCTCTTCGTTTTGGTCGTTCATATCGGTATTGCTATTGCTTTGGGTGGTGGTTTTGATATCGCTTTGTTTTTGTTTCGTGGTGTTGGTTGCTCCGTCTGCACCGGTATTTTTATCGGTAACAGTGACGTTTTGTGTACCGGGTTGGTTTTTAGCTTTTTCTATTTCACTGCGGAGTTTATTTTCCTTCCATGACTGAGGTGCTGTTTGTCCCAGTACGAGCAATTCTGCCCGTAAGTTATCTTGTATTGATCTTGTCATAAGGTGCTTCTTAAATACTTGAATTAAATGAATGAAGGAAATGAATTAAATAAGTCGTTTTTATCCGGCTTACTATTGCCCGGTGTGACTTAGGTGGCTTTTGCTATACGGGTCATTTCTGGTCGGGTATTGAGCATTAATAAATAGGCCGCTACGTAAATATCCACCCATTCAGGATCTTCATCCTGATCCCATTTCATCCAGGAATAAAACTCTTTTCCCAGTTGACCAATATGGGAAAATTTTTCTCCCGGTGAAACCACTTGTTTATATACCGTGTTATTCATGCCTGCGGGGATAAAAATAATCTGATCATCATCCAAGGCTAAGATGACATTGTCGTCTGTTCCTTTATATTCAACCCAGTCAACCCCCGCAAAATGGGTGGGTGTTTCGGTATGATCTCTTAAAAGCTCTTGTGCCGCTATTTGCGCCAAATGCGCTTCCCTGAATTCACCATTTTCATGTAATTTGTCGTAGGCATCACTACCACAAAGAGCGATAATTTTACTGTATTTCGCCCCTTTACTATTTTTCTCCATGTAACGTTTTACATTATTAACAATGTAAGTACGTAATTTTCCGCCCAATAATGTAGTAAAACCAATGGTTAATACCGAAGGTTCGTTAACACCCATTTCACTGAAGTAATCGTAAAGTAATGTGCCTTCTGTATCGTACAACTTCCCGCGGATTGCCCCGAGTCGCTGAAATTCTTTGGTTAAGTCGATGTCCCCCATTAAACCGTTACCATCGCCATTTTGACGCAAGGCAATTTCAGTGCTTAATTCTTTCGGTTGATCAGCCGTACCAAATTCACGTAAAAATGCCAGGTCGGTGGCATTGATGCGATCTTTTATCGCTATACGGTCGGTTGAGAAATACTTAAATTGAGCCTTACGGCGTTTATCACGCGATTCTATCGGCTCACCTCGTTGCGTTGTTGGCACCAAACGTATTGTGCTAGATCTTACATCTAAAGTGACCATTGCCGTACGAATAGGCGCTAGCGTAAAAATACCCATTGCCCCTAATTGATTAGGAACAAATTCAATTTTATTGATCGCATCCGTCATGCTAATTTGCTTAAACGGATCTTGATTAACGACATCTAATATAAGTGATGGCATGATTTTTCCTGTTAATTACTGTTGATGAACCAAAACGGTATTTTATAAAAGAATGCTACAGTTGAACTCTGATATTTAAGGCCCATAATTCTCCGATGGCCGTTGTTTTTTGTGCGTCTGACAGACCCAATGGCCAAGTTAAATTTTCGTCGCGTACTTTGGCTAATTGGTTATGAATAATAACGGAAATAGCGCCTGCTGAGGCATCACGATCACCCCATAAAATACCCGCTGCGACATTTTGTCCATCACTAACACCTAGATTTAATGGATAAAATTCACCGCTTGACGTTTTTTGACCCAAAACGGTGCCGTCTACATGAACACCAATCGCTAACGTGACTTTTTCACGACTTAAATCAATACTTTCTTCGTGGACAAGATATTCGCCCGGATTCTTACCTTCTTCAATTGTTGCCATGGCAATAACTCCTTTTTAATGGTGGTGGGTTTTGTGCTAATTAAATATTTTTGGTTTTAACACCCGCTGCTTTATAGCCTTCTTCCCAAACGGAAGCCGTTGTACTTTGTTGAGGGAGTAAAATGGCCTGGTTCGGCTGTGGGGGGTGTTCTTCTTGTCCCGCTTTAATTTCAATCAGAAAATCTTGCACCATAGCCAGCTGATATCCTTTTTCAATATAACCTTCGGCTAAATGCAATAAACCCGCTGAACGACATGCCGCCATGATGGATTTAGTACGGGTGCGCTCGGCTTTTACCGGGTCGGATTTTAGGTTGGTTGATTTATCCTTTTGCTCATCGTTGATGTTGTCATCCGATAAATTATCATTGTCTTCATGTAAGGCTATAAACTGTGCCATTGCTTTAGGCATGTGGGTTAATTTTTTTTCTATACTTTGATCAAAACATGCATCGGCTTTAATTGGTTTTATGGTGCTGTTGGCAAAACCTTTTTCTACGGCCTCTGTCGCATAAATCCATGTTTCAGCTTTAAGCATTTCGCTTAATTCTACTTTATCAATACCCGTTTTAGCATGGTAAGCATTAACTAAAGCGGATTCCATGCCGTCAAGCACCGCCGCTTCTTTTCGAATTTCATCTGCATTACCCGCCACCACCGACCAGGGGGAATGGATCATAAACGCCCCAATTTCACTGATGGTGATTTCATCTGCCGCCATTGCAATAACTGAAGCCATGCTCATGGCGTAACCGTCAATTTGCGCGGTTACTTGACCTTTATGTATTGCTAACATGGTATGTATAGCGGTCCCAGCGATAACGGACCCCCCGTAGCTATTAATTCGTACAGTAACATCAGCACCTTCCAGGGCTTGCATTTGGTTAAAAAATGCTTTGCTGTTAACGTCATCCCAATAACTGTCACCAATAATGCCGTAAATAAGGATTTCGTTATGACCATCCTCATGAGTATTAAATTTGATCAATGGTTCTATGGTTTTGTCCATAATGGTTCCTGTTAACTTGTTTCTGTTGCAAGGACTTGAAGTCCCCCTTGATCCGTACCGGCTTTGTTAACTTTGCCCGGATTCGTATCTAAAATGAGCTCTTCTGCTTTTGATACCCCTTGCTCTTTTATGAGTTGTTCAATGATCTTGTCTGAATTATGACCACGTTCAGCCTTTTTGTTGGCCGTTGTATCAAAACCGGCACGCACTTCTAAAATATCCGCCATAACGTCTTTCAATGGATCAATCCAGTCCCATCGCGGGGTTTGCCATTTAGGTAAATAGCTTTCTGAATTAGTTAAGTACTCGGGTAATTCAACTAAACCATTCATCCATACGGCTTCTAAAAACCATTTCGCAACTTTGTGGCAGAATTTAAAAATCATCAGGTGATATTGCAAGCGTTCCATACGACGACGAAATTCAAGTAATCCCGCTCGTATAGAGCTAAAATTCACATCGGTTAAATCGCCGGTGAACATTTCATAGGTTAACCCGATGGCTTTCGCTACCGCGCGAAGCTCTGACTTTATCCATTCAATGTAGTTGGCACCGATCCCGTCTGGCGATGAAAAACTGATGTCTTCATCATCATCTAAATAATGAATGCCCCCGGCTTTGATGCGTTTAATGGCTTCGCCGCTTTCATCAATGGTGTCGTAATCAACATTGCTCGCATTATCAGTCGTGGTCTCTTCGGTGTCGTCATACTCTTGTTGACGTTTTTTGATGATCCAACCGAATAATTGAGCGGTTTTTTGTTTAACTAAGGTGGCGTCCTGCATTTCGTCTATTTCGTACAGCCGTAATAATATGGTCGATAAATGCGGTATGCCGCGATCTTGTTTAGGCCGTAATACCTGGTAGTAATGAATGATGTCGCTCGCGGGAACCGGCTTTATGGTATTACTGATCAAGGCACTGGGGGTGTCGTTAGGGTTATAGTTATACAGGTGATAGAAAGTCCGTTGTCCTATCCCATTTTTTTGGATCCCCAGGCGTATATTTTTGGTAACGTCACTAAGCGATACCGGCAATAAGTCACTTTCTATTACTTCTATTTGCAGTGGTACGGTCAAACCATCACTTGGTCTGCGCCAACGGCGACGAATAAGGCTTTCACCATCACCAAATTCTGTCCTGGCAACAAGGTTTTGCATGCCGGGAAAGTTTAAATGACCGTCTGCATCGCATTCTTTTTCAAAGGCGTCCCATAAACGCTGTAATTCCGGATCTTCCCACGTGGCCTTAATGCCGTTGCCTATCAGGTTGTCACCATAAGCATTGGCGGCAATGACCCCATAAGGATGATTCGCTATAGCATACCGGGATCGCTTTCTTAATGTTTCAAGGCTTTGCTCGGCTTCGCTGTTAGGCCCGGAGCTGGACAGCCCTTTATTGCCCAATCGAAAGCCCCGACTGGCCCCTTCATAAAATGCCTTCAGGCGTTGCCCTTGTTCTATGCCGCCGCCGCTGGGTATTTTCTTTATCCGGAGTTTGGTTGCTCTCTGCACTATAGGCCCCGATCATATTGTAGCGATACGTGTTTAATGCGCCTGGGTTTTAATGCTTTGATAATTTGGCTTTCTAATAGAGTCATTGAAGCTAAAGAACACGATTCATAACTAATGTCCTGACCCATAACCATGACACTTTTTAACCGCTTACCAAGGGCTAAATCTAACTTTGCTTGGCGTACTGCGGCTAAATCATCAAAAGTATAAGGCATTAAACACCCCCATAGGCACCTGATTTTTTACGTTTAATTGTTCGGGATTTAGGCATTGTGGTGCCTAGTTGTTTTGCACTTAGCCTTTCTAAATTAATGCCAAACCTTTGTTTACTGGCACGGAGCGCGGCTAGCGCGTAGTTCGCACAGTCGGTGCCTTCGTTGGGTTTGCCTTTAGGACAATCCCAGGTGAACACACGTCTGTTCCTTCGATATACGGCAATTTTTATTTCAGCGACAAATTCCTGACAATCTTTCTCGCTACAAATCCCATCATCAGCGGGAAAATGAATATAACCCGGTGTAGGTTCACCAAGACGTTTACGGTTTAAGCGATAACGTCCGTAAATGGTATCTTTTGCGTCTTCTGTCCCTACTTCAAAAAAGTAGGTGCCTCGTTTTACATTCCGTTTTTTGGGCATGTTCGCAATGGGCTTATTCGGGGATGGTGCACCACGGATCGGTAAGAATTTTTTAACTCCCCCTTTACGACAAGCGGCATGTACTTGACTACTAAAGCCCCCGCCACTATCCCAACATACTCTTGAAATAGGCATTTCAAACCCTAAGGCATTTTGATAGGTTTTATTAAGCCATTCGATGGCTTGATCCCAGGGAGCTGATTCCGCAAGATTACCAATCACGGTCCAATTATCAATTAACCAACATTCCTCATACGCACCCCATGCATAAACACGGGCTTCTAAACGTGTATTTGCATTGCCAACATGACCTTGAGTGTCAACTCCCGCCGTTATATAAACCCCTTCGCGCGGTACTTGACCCACCCAGACTTCCCGGCGGTTATAGAGTATTTCCCAATCAACTTTATGTTTGTTCGGCTCTATCCAATATTCGGCAAAAATGGTGTTGGTAAACGCTTTAAGGGCAAGCGGATCACCTTGAATGTCTAACCATTCCCGGACTAACTCTGACCAGCCTTCGGTTAAATTCAGGCTGTAAAGCGCGTTGATCCATAACCCGACTTTACGCGGCGTTTTCGTTGACTGCCCTTTGTCGTTATAAAATTTATAACCGTCTTCTGTCCATATCCCTGTTCGGTCGCATATCCAGCGACCTGCCAACTCCATTGCTTTTAACTGCTTATATTCGATATGCTCCCGGCAATGTTCACATTCATAACGGGTGCTGGCTGCGCGTTCGTCTTTGCTGCCTTCGTTGTCGAAATAAATCCCGAAGTCACACTCAGGACCGCCCCATTGCAACGTTTGTTCTTGATGGCAAAACGGACACGGCAGGTGCATTTGCAACCTGACATCCATTTCTTCCATCATGACTTCCAGATCGTCTTCACCCTGAATACCTGGAGACGACCCCACGACCAATTTAGGAAATGGTGCGCCGGTTAATCGACGTTTAACTAATGTTCTAAACGATCCCTCCTTACCGGGATCTTGTTTAATGCGCGTATACTCATCAACAAAAATAACTTGCTTGGTTAACGCCATCAAATTGTTCGGCGTTGCTGCGCCAAGGTAATCCCACTGAGCGCCCCCATAATCTTTATAACTGTCCGTGTTTTTTGAGTTACCCTTTTTATTCCATTCAGGAAAAACAGCCTGAACCACAGGCATGACCGGAAAAACGGGGTTAACTTCTTTGTTCACTATCCCTTTTACATAAGGATCTGTGGGTCCGTAATAAGCACCGCTTCGCTTTCTATGTACCGCAAAACACATATTCATGCCAATGAGTAATTTAGAAAACCCACTACGTGACGGTTTTTGTACACATATTTCAGGAATTACATCGTTGGCAATTACATTGACAGGCACCACTTGTGAAGGTTGCGTTGTCCATCGTCCGGGCCGTTGACTTGAGCCACGCGGTAAATAAAAATGTTCGTTAAGCCACTCTTGACCCGTTCGGGGTGTTTCCATTCGCAACGGTTTCAACCCATTGCTCACTGCCTTCATAAACGCTATTTCTGAAATCGGAGAGATCCGGTCGCATATCTGCAAGCTCATTGACTCCCTCCGCGATAACGGTGTCTATAACATCCTTCGCTTCCGATGGCATATCAGGCCATACTTGTTTTATTCGTGCTGAAAGAGATTCAAACCCTATGATCAAACCTTGCGAAACACGTTGCAGAGTGGTTGTGATGATTTCCAGAGGTCCATATTTTTTCTCAAGTACGCTTAATTGATAATTTTCTTTTCGCAATCTTGTTTCTGTTGTTAAACGTTTAATATTTTCGTCCCGGAGCTCGCCCAGTTCCGGTTCATTTTCGGGTATTATCTGCCTTGAATTGATGGCTTTCAGGTACACAATATAAGCTTCACGACACTTGGCTAAATCCATTTTTCCGCGAACATGCCCAGCAGGTAGAATGCCTTTAGATACAAGGTGCCTGACCCATTTGTCACTCATAAATAAATGCTGTGCTACCTCATTTTGTGTTGCCATTTATCCACCTCAATACACCCAAATAAATCCCGTCAAAAAAACCTAAAAAACCCCATTTTGAACTGGAACCGGAACTGGGTTTTTTAAAATTTTTATCACACTCCGGAGCCCCGAGCCTCGAATTACCCTCCATGGGCTAGCGCCCCAGGGAGGACCCAAAAAGCTGAATATGGCTGTTTTTTCCAAATAGTGAAGAATATTGCCCCAATTACCCTAAATCAACTAAGCAACCCGTCTCATGCGAAGACTAGACGCAAACGCGTAGTCCATTGCGATATGAAAATTCTTTTCCATCCGTTTATTGATGGTACGGTTTGCCATTTCATAGAAAGGAAAACGTTTGCGGTACACCGGGGCTTTATCCATAAACAATAAGAAGGGCAAGATCCCATTAGCGGTTCGTTGCCATACGCCACTTAAACTCCCATCATCGTTTTCAAATAAAAAGTAACTACCTATCGCATTCTTACCACGTTTAGAGTTTTGACGACGATCACTTTTTGCCCCAAGGTTCGATAATAATTTGCCTATCTGTCCCTGACTGATATTACCGAACCTGTCTCGTTTTGCTGATTTGGCTGGCACGGTAAATTGATTCAATTTTAACAACGCATTTCGACGCATTGCTTGCTCAAACCGTTTGGCCTTACGCGCTCCCCCAAAGATATGCGGGCTTAAGTACTCTGCCGCGTTGCCTCCTTTGGTTGTTGCCGAGGCATCTTTCAACCAGACGGCAGCGACCGGGTTACGCTTGGTTGCTGACTTGATATAAACACTGTTCTTTGTATAGCTTTTAGGGTTATCAAAGACCGTGGCGATCAGTTTCTTTTCGGCCCTCTGCACATCTTGTGCGGTTCTGGTCACAGTAAGGGCAAAAGCAAAAGGTAATTGCTCACGCTCAAGGAAGTCTAACCTTTTGATGGTATCGTCTAAACCTTCTATCTGAAATTCAAACATCTTGCTTAATATCCAAGACTTAACCTTTCCAGATTTTAAGCAAACTGGTTAAACCTGAAGCGGGTGTCTGTTGATTAGATACCGCTTGATACTTCTGTTGTTTCTCTTTGGTTCTCATGCCAAAGTAAGCACGTAATAAGGCGGACGGTATAGCAAGCATTGCCGTTACAAGGGGCCAGCTATCACCCACCGCTTTAATCGTTTCACTATCACTTTGTTTAATGGCAAAAGCCAACATACTGATTAAGACCACAATGGCAAAAGCAACCACCCAAGCCATCAGTAAGGCTACAAAAGGTCTTGTGCTGCTCCCTGTTTTATCTACATCCCCAAGCGCAATAGTAACGTTGGTATGCGCTTCAATCTCTGCCAGCTCAACATCAAATTGCTTTTCTAACAGCGTTGATTTTTGGTTCGGTGGTAGTGTGGATATAACCGTTTGAATGTCTGAGCCTGTTGCGGTCGTGGGCAATTTCTTTTCATCAGGTAAAAATCCATTCACAACGTTAACTATCTCTTTCCCCCCCGGTATTAAATCCGTGAGTATCGCGCCGCCAA
The DNA here is from genome assembly GCA_013216005.1 of Alteromonadaceae bacterium. Taxonomy (GTDB): domain Bacteria; phylum Pseudomonadota; class Gammaproteobacteria; order Enterobacterales; family Alteromonadaceae; genus JABSOI01. Next base: position 24,929 of record JABSOJ010000028.1, read on the forward strand.
CCTTACTTAATATCTTTAATAGGTTCATTGCCATTCATCCCCTAAACATGTTTTAACAGATCCAAGATAATGTTCAACCGTGCCAGCACCCGCCTCTGTGTTGTAATACTTTTTCCAATAATGTGCTCTATCCAATAAATTATCGGGGATCGCTTCTGCAATACGCTTGAGCTTTAACCGACAACAAATAAGTGAAAGCCTGGCATCATCGGCTAAATCTTCTAATTCCACCTTCTGAATATCATAACCCCACAGCTTTTTAACAAGTTCAAAATGACGCTGCTCACCCTCTAATTGAATATCCTGTAAGGCTATTTTATCAAACTGACATAAACCAACACCCCACTTTTTAGGGTGTTTATCGGGATAAGTACCACAATGAGTCTCAGCGCAAGCGATTTCCAACACTTGACAATAAGCGGGCTCACCACCACCCAACCCGTCTACAACTTCACGGGTTAAGTCCTTAGCTTCTTGAATAGAGCTAATACCATAATAAAATGTTGTCATGAGGTGTTATCCCATCAGTTAAAGGGTTAAATATTCAATCGTAGTGATACCGCTTGTTTAGCACTGCCTTTTTATGAAAGGAGGGAATTGTTCTACTACTTAGCCGCTTTAAACCCTGCGCTTTCCTCCAAGGCTTCAGCATACTTTTCGTTATCTTCATTGATAAAAGCATCCATCAAGGTTTGAATATCACGCACAGCCGACAACATACCGACACGTATAGCTGAAGGGATACGGCCTAAATCATCATGCTTACGCCAAAGTTGAGCAAGATCGGCTAATTCTGCTAATTTTTCTTCAATGGGATCACGATATAACCCTATTTCACCCGGTCGTATTTTATCGCTCATCATTAACCCTTTACGCTCGATTGAAGTGCAGTTAATGCCGCTCTTGTTTTTATATACGTTTCAAGTTCATATTCAATGCCGATAATTTTACGTCCAAGTTTTAACGCTGATTTTCCGGTTGCCCCGGAGCCAAAAAAAGCATCAAGCACAACATCACCAGGACAAGAACTCGTTTTGATTATGTGATCCATCATATCGGCGGGTTTTTCACAGCAATGTTTACCCTCATACTTCTGAACCACCTTAAAATTCCACACATCAGTATACTGAACTTCTGCATTCACTTTAAAATAACGTCTGGCTGAATAATAAGACGCTTTCAGTATGCTCATTTCCCTTTCTAATCGTTGATAATCACGCCCTAACGGGTTAGCTTTACCCTGTGATTTTGCGTATTGAGCAAAAAGCACCTGAAGCTTTTTATAATGATTTTTCGTTGGAAATTCCCACTGGCTTTCACTAAACCAATGCCGACACATTTGCGTTCCTGTCGCCTCATTAATCACTTTAGCGGATACTTTTAAGGTTTCTCTGGCTGAATTGAAATAATGGATCAAGGGGGAAATGATACTTTTCTTTACTTGGCCTTTTTGTTCACCATAACCAACAAGCCCTTTCGCGTAACCATCCGCATGATAATGTTGACCAAAAATAATCCGCTCTGTTTGGCCCGCAAAACTACGCTGTCTTTCTTTATTATTCACCATATAGCGCCCTGAGGGTTTAGCCCAGACGATCTCGTTTAACACCTCAAAACGCTGTTTGACTAACAACTGAATTTCGGGACTTAATTTAGCCGAACAAAACAAATAAAAACTTCCGGTGGGTTTTAATATTCTGAAAAAGTGAAGCAACACGTTATCGAACCAAGCTAA
>JABSOJ010000298.1 GCA_013216005.1 Alteromonadaceae bacterium
GTAGGTTTGAACTCATGTAAATTAACATAAAACATTGTTGAACTGTAACCCTAATTTAGCCTATATGGTCAGTGCCTTATTTTTTATAAAATTGTACGGAATGTAGGGTATAAATAATATTGATGACGAGTTAATTAAGTTATATTAATGATTTATATTACTAAAGTATCTTAATTAACATTTTCAATATATTATTTTATTGTACACTTATTAAGTAACATACATATCTTTAATATTCAATAGGATAAGTGTTCTTCAGGTGCGTTTCTAAATACAACGTGCTGGTTTAGGAAGACCTGCGTATTTTGTTGCTTGCTTTGCCGGGCCTTGAGGGAATAAACGGTATAAATATCGGCTACTTGCTTTTTCTTCACCAAATTCAGTTTTCATTGCTTTCGTTAATGCTCTTATTGCGGGTGATGTATTGTAGGTTAAGTAAAATTCCCGAACGAAATTTATAACTTCCCAATGAGCATCGGTTAAGGAAAAGTTATCTTGATCTGCCATAATAGCGGCAAGATCTTTATCCCATAAATTAAAATCAAGTAAATAACCTTGTTTGTCGGTTAATATTTCTTTGTTTTTAAAAATTATACTCATTGCCACAATATCTCGTCTTTAAGTTTTTTAATCGTTAAATTGTTTTCTTGCAACTTTACTTGTTGCTAAGTATTTTGTTGCTCAGTGCTTTATTGCCAGGTAATGACTGAATCTAATTCAAAAGTCATTTTCGTTAGTTCATTCATCGTGATTTCTGTAACAGTATTATTGGCAATTGCACGAGCAAAGACGTGCTGTTTTAGTGCATAAATTGAAGCGGTAGATACTTTATCAATAAGCGGATGGTTAATGTTGTAGCAAGCGTCATCCATTAATACGATTTTGTCGTCTGGTAATATATTATTAATACACTGGGAAAAATCATGCTTTTCGAATGCGGAACTTCTGACTAAATGTAAAAGTGACATGTTTAATTCTCTTTAAATTTGGATAATTTGCTAAATTTAAATAAAGCTAATGTGTTCTTAAAACCTTAAACCTTAAACCTTAAAACCTTAAAATTACTTGGTGTTGAGATAACTTAATTGAAAAGTCTTCAGCGTTAAGTATTTGCACATTATCAATATGAAAGCTGTCTGCCAGTTTTCGTTCTTTTAAAGAATCATGACAAATATAAATATTTTCAATATCATAAAATTCAAGTGCAGAGAATGTTTTTAAATAATTCTTAACATTTAATGTTTCGGGATTTTGGTTATCAATTAACTGCCAAACACCATCAGCCTGAAAGAATAGCGACGTAGGTTGTTCGTATGAGCCAAAAATAAGGGCTATATCTAATGCGTCTTTACCATTTGTTTGCGAAAAAGGTGCTGTAGAATTTAGTATTGCTAAGGATGTTGTTTTTGTTGCCATTTTTTGTTTTTATACCTTAAATAAACTCAAACAATTAAAGTTGAACTACGCGATCAGCCATATTGCTTAATTCGACTAACTCACCCAAACCAGAAATTGTGAAGAAATCACTGATATTTGAAACCTCTGTTTCATCACTTAAGCCACGTTTTTCAGCTGCGGTTACACAAAGGTGTAAGGGGACATTATGAGTAAAATGTAATTTTTTCCATTGTTCAATTACTTGAAATTCATCACTGGCAAGTACAAGGTGTTTGCTTGCGTTAAGTACACCTTTTTGATAAAAAAACACACCAACGACAGTGATCCCTTCCTCAATGGCAGCTTCAATAAAGGCAATAGCGGTTGCAGTTAAATTACTAAAGGGAGGGGTAGTTACCAGTACGGCAAGTTTTTGCTTCAATTGAAAATCCTCTACATTATTATGCTGGTTTTAGGCTAATGGCCATTGTAGCCAAGACATAAAAAAACCTCGGCAATGCGAGGTTTTTATGTTTTAAGTTCGCTAAAAATGATTATAAATCATTTTTTGCTAAAACTTAATCGTCACCGCCAAATACGCCAAGTAAATGTAACAAATGAACGAAGATATTATAAATATTTAAATATAAAGAAACGGTTGCGCGAATATAGTTAGTTTCACCACCGTTAATAATCCGGCTGGTATCAAACAAAATCAAACCAGACATTATCATAATCACGGCAGAGCTTATTGCTAAAGAAAGCGCAGGGATTTGAAAGAAGATGTTTGCCAGACTAGCCACAATAACAACGATCAAACCAACCATTAAAAAGCCACCCATAAAAGAAAAATCTTTTTTACTGGTAAGCGCATAACCCGATAAAGCAAAAAAGATTAATGCTGTTCCACCAAGGGCTTGTAAAATTAATGAAGTACCATTAGGCATCGACGCATAATGGCTAAGCATAGGCCCTAAAGACGCACCCATTAAGCCAGTAAATGCAAAAATCCAAAATATGCCACTGGCTTTGTCTGCATTTTTGTTAACAACAAAAAGTAAACCAAAAGAAATTAGTGTCATAACCAAAGCAGCCATATGAGGCAATCCCATTGCCATCGATATACCCGCTGTTACAGCACTGAACGCTAATGTCATTGATAACAACATATAAGTGTTTTTAAGCACTTTGTTAATTTCAATAGCGGAGCTACGACTCGCTGTATTTAAACCAAAATTAGATTGCATAAACTTTCCTTAATAAAACTTTATAACTCTTATACTCTACCATTAGAGGTTGAGGTTATTTATATAGATTTCAAGTGTGGGGTAAAGTTACCATTTTTAAAACAAGGTAACACTATAAATTATATTTTTTTTACATCTACAATTCATTAATATATGACATATTATGGCACGGAAGTTTTCATATTACTATTAGAAGACTTGCTGATTTCCTTCAATAATTAACTTTCTTTTGTAACAATCTATACTTTCTCCGTTAATCATGTTGTGTGTTACATCTCTTTAATTGATTGATTTGCCAACAAACTGGCTATTTTATTGGCAAACAAACTTTTTTGTTAAATTATTACTTTACAAGTTAATAGCGACACTTTAAGATTCGCCTCGTCTTGAAGCGAGCATGCTTTAATACATTTGGTGAGATGGCTGAGTGGTCGAAAGCACCGGTCTTGAAAACCGGCGAGGGTTTATAGCCCTCCTAGAGTTCAAATCTCTATCTCACCGCCATATTATAGAAAAGCCGCTATTTATATAGCGGCTTTTTGCATTTCAGTGTTTAAATAAAAAGCAGTCTTAATAGGATTAATAGCACGGAGCAGTATTTAGATTTAAATTATCCAATTCCCTTATACCTTTCAAAAAATAAATTATATATATAAATCATCAACATCGAATAAAATATCTACTAGTTAATTAGTGTCCATCCCGAAATGGATGTATACTTTTCTCGTCGGTACGACCCCGTTTCAGGACTATTGTTCATTAGTCTTTTTTGTTTTGGGGATCAGCAGCAGAGTATTAACCTAAATATTTGTAAAGTAAAAGGACATTTCATGGACAATAAAAAAATCAATAATAAAGTCGTAGAAAAAGGTATTCGTGAGCTGTATCAAAAGGATCCTATTAAAGCTGATTTAGAAGTGTTTGGCAGAACTACTGATCCTGTTTCACGCCGTGGTTTTTTAACGGGGTTGTCGGCGATGGGGGCTGCGTTAGGGGCTGAAGTTGTATTTGGCCGTTTTATGCCAAGCGGTTTGATTCCAGCGGCATTTGCTTCAACCACTGACGATTTTAAAATTCTTGGCAAGCATCCCGGACTGGTCGTTTTAAACGATCGCCCGGTAAACGCTGAAGTTCCTGTTCATTTACTCAATGAGCTAATTACGCCTAACAATAAATTGTTTGTTCGTAATAATGGTATACCGCCAGAAAAAGTTGATCTAAATAACTGGACGCTGACGATAGATGGTGAATCGGTTAAAACCAGCAAAACTTTTACTTTGGCTGAATTAAAGCGCAAATTCAAACATTATACTTACCAGTTAACATTAGAATGTGGCGGTAATGGCCGTTCAGAGTTCAATCCACCTGCCAAGGGGAATCAATGGAGTACTGGTGCCGTTAGTTGTGCACAATGGACAGGTGTACGATTAAAGGACGTTTTAGAATATTGCGGTATTAATGATGATGCTGTTTATATTGGTTATCATAGCGCTGATGCCCATTTGAGCGGAGATCCAACTAAAGAAGCCATTTCTCGTGGCGTACCTATGAATAAGGCGTTAGAAAATGAATCGCTGATCGCCTGGGCTGTTAATGGCGAAGATATTCCAATGATGAACGGTTACCCTTTACGTTTGGTTTTTGGAGGCTGGCCTGCTTCAACTTCCGGTAAATGGTTAACGGGTATTTCTATTCGCGACAGAATTCATGACGGTAAAAAAATGACAGGCAAGGCTTATCGAACGCCTTGTAAGCCAGTCGATCCGGGCACTAAAGTCGCCGATAGTGATATGTGTATTATTGAAAATATGCCGGTAAAATCTTTAGTTACTTTCCCTAAATCTGGCGTAAGACATCAACTTAAGGATAAATTTATTGCAAAGGGTCACGCTTGGGTGGGTGATAAAGAAGTCGCAAAAATGCATGTTTCCATCGATTTTGGTCAAACCTGGCAAAAGGTCGAAATTAGCAAGCCGGTAAATCGTAACGCATGGCAACACTGGGAAGCGTCTTTAACGTTTCCACAATCGGGCTATTATGAAGTTTGGGCAAAAGCCACAGACAGTGACGGAGTTTCGCAACCAATGGTATTGCCAGGTTGGAATCCCAAAGGATATCTGAATAACGCTTGTCATCGTATTGCTGTTCAGGTTGTGTAGGGCGTTTTTGTTTTAGAGAATGTTTCAGTGAATGTTTCAAAGAATGTTTAAGGAATTGAAGATGAATAAATATCTACTGCTTATTGGTTTGTTGATAATATCAGGGGTTGACGCCAAAGATAAATTTAAAGTTGATAAGGAAACGGGTTTAATACTAGATAATGGATTTGCAATAGTAAAAGCAAATTGTACTGCCTGTCATTCAGCGGCTTTAGTGACTCAAAATCGTATGAGTCGCGAAACCTGGCTTGAAACTATTCGTTGGATGCAGAAATCTCAGGGGTTATGGCCATTAAATAAAAACGAGCCAATTATTCTTGATTATTTAGCTAAACATTACAATTTAACTGATACCGGACGGCGAAAAAGTATACCGGATCATTTAATGCCAATTAAGGAAGAGTAACATTAAAATTTTTTTGTTAAATTATTACTTTACAAATTAACATCTACCCATTAATATGCGCCTCGTCTTGAAGCAAGCATGTTTCAATACTCTTGGTGAGATGGCTGAGTGGTCGAAAGCACCGGTCTTGAAAACCGGCGAGGGTTTATAGCCCTCCTAGAGTTCAAATCTCTATCTCACCGCCACATTAAAAATGAAGAAAGCCGTTGATATTCAACGGCTTTTTTTATGTTTGCCCAGCAAAGCTGGCAAACCCGCCTACTTGAAAGATAGTGGGATCACCCTGACTAAGGGGAA
>JABSOJ010000299.1 GCA_013216005.1 Alteromonadaceae bacterium
AACTGGCGGTGATTTTACAAAAAAAAGAGGAAAAACCTGTCAAGCTTTTTTTTCATAAAATAACGCTGAATAATTACAATTAAAGAAGCATTTGCTGTAAATAAAACAGGTAAAACTAGCAGTAAAAAATTTAAAGGTTTTAATATTTTTATAAACTTTAACTTCATCACATTCCCCTATTGTTTAATAGTTTCTTAACAAACATACAAACACTCACAGGCATTATATTTCAAAAAGTTAAAAATCAAAACATTTGGTTACATAAAATAACATTTTAAATCTGACTAAAATACCAGCACAACAAACCTTAAATGTGAATTAATTACAATAGAGTGTGTCCTTCCAAAAACAGGGTCCTAGCGAGGGCTATCCAATGGTGTACTATAAAAGCTGCTAAACAGGACGTTTAGTCATTCTAAATAACCTTCTCTAGTGATGTTTAGATTGTGCCAGTGAGAGTCCGCCGTCGACATTCGTCTCTGGCTGGACATTATTTAACTTATACCGCACTTAATTATCAATCTCTTGCCTGAAATTGCTACTTATTTAACCTTTTATATTAAAATTAGCACTTTAATTCAAAAAACAGTTGACGGACAAAAAGAAAAACAGTCTAATAGCGCCCGTCTTCAAGGCAAACCCAACAAGACAGTCGGTAACGACTTTAAACAAGTATAAATACGCCCCGATAGCTCAGTTGGTAGAGCAGAGGATTGAAAATCCTCGTGTCCCTGGTTCAATTCCGGGTCGGGGCACCATTTATACTTAATCAAATTCCAGAGTTAATGCGTTTTAATATCATTCATTATCTCGGTGCCAAGATGTTCTAGTTGATTTTTTAAATACTACTAGAATATCGCACACAGTTTTGTGTGCCGACTTAGCTCAGTTGGTAGAGCAACTGACTTGTAATCAGTAGGTCGCCAGTTCGACTCCGGCAGTCGGCACCATTCATTCAAGCCCTAACTTCGGTTAGGGCTTTTTTGTATCTTGTCCTAGGGTAAATTATTACCCAAATACCAGAAATTCACTTCATCACTAAACACCACAGTATCTGCGCCCTATCACCAGATTAACAACTCAATTTGAAGTTATTCATGGTGTAGAATTCCCGTCAATTTTGAAAAAACCCAGTGGTGTAACTTCATCAAGTGGTGCCACCCTATTACTTAATTGGTTATAAAACCCATATGATATTGTTTTCATTGCATTTTACCCCGTTAAAATGGAGTTATTAGTGGTGTAATAAATGGTGCAGGGTCAAGTCGGTTTAGTCCGTGGTACTACGGTGTTAACTTCACCCTATCCCTTTCTGAATGCAACCCTTATAATTTAAGTTGGGTGGTGCGTTAGTGGTGTAACCTACCCTGATGTGGTGTTGTTTAATACATTCAGGATAACTCAGATACTATTAGATAATTGTTTTATCTGGTTGTATATCACGGTAGACGTGGTGTTGATGTAGTATGGATAGAAAGATAATCAATATTATAAAAAATAATAATTTAAATAATGATCTATAGAGATATAAAGAATTTCAGATCAACAGTATATTTCTATCCAACAAACACAACAAACAACACATACCAAAGTAACCAACAACAAAATGATTTCAATGAGGTAATACAGTGTTAATTTCAGAATTTATTAAAAACTATAAAGTAAAGGCTCTGTTCCATAAGACTGTTGTCCCTCGATGAATCCCCTATTTTTAAAGGGTTAGGCGATAAATTGGTTTTTTAACGAGAATTAGTCACAGAGTCCTAGATATAAGGGTTGAGTTTAATTCCATTTGAAGGGACAACAATTATCTACAACAGAGCCAAAGTAAACGAAGTTGTTAACCCTGATGTTGAACAATTAATTGATAAATGTTTATCAGAATTAAAGTTATTTTATGGTTACGAGGGTGATAACTACGACCCCAGTAGTTGGTGGTTAGAAGTATTAACAGATGAAGAAAGCAGGTTAAAACAAGACCCCGATGATCTAATTAGGTATGTAGAAGATGTATCAATTCAGATGGGTAATGAAGCAGAGTTTAATATTTCATCAGGAACAAAAAACAGAGTATATAAGTATCAAGATAGAACGGTGTTAACAGATGTTGATGATAAATTAATTGATATTGATTTCATTAAAATACCACTACTACTGGCAATGAGAGAGTTGATTAAGGTGTATCAACAAGAACATCCTATTGTTTCATCAATTGTTAAAATTACACGGTTAATTACCTGTTCTGAGCAATTAAGGTTATTAATTAAATTATCCGATTTATGGGGTGACTTATCACGACGAAATTATGATCAAAGTAAGGTTGACGAAAGAGACGTTAAACATGATTTAAAACCAATGAACAAACTTAAAAAAGAAATTGTTTTTGGTTTAGTAGGTGAAGAACTAAAGAAAGATAAATCAAAATCAATCAAAGAGTTAGTAAAATTAACAAAAAAATCTTTTGAAAATAAAATTGATAAGATAACTCTTGGTAATACAATATCAAAGAGTGATATCGTTGAATTTTTATACGATGTAAAACTAACAACATTTAAACGTTGGGTTACTGAAGCAAAAAACAACAACTAACATATACACCAGAACATTGTCAATACCGCTACTACTACCGTAATATTCACAGGATAAATGGATAGGTACACTCGAATTCTTTTTAATATTGAGGAATTCAATCATGATTAACCAAATCCAACAAACTAACACTTCACAATTTGACCTTAACCCTATCGCTGTTGCACTTTTTTATGGAATGAAAGATGCGCAGGTTTTACCTGAAAAAACAGAAGTAATGACATGGGGTGAGTTTAAAGATGAATTTATAGGTAAAGAACACAGTGTTATTGAAAATAAGGGTGATGCTACTGGTTTCACTACCGCAAGCTATAAAACACTTGAAGATGACGATGTTGAAACCAAAGAAAATTATCACGGTGAAACAGTAATTACTCGTTGCGCTAACAATGTAAATGATTACTACGCAATAGTGCTTGATATAGACGGTGGTATGACCATTGAGCAAGCAATGGAGCGATTCAAAGACCTTGAATATATTGGTTATACATCACACAGCCACCTAACCGATTATAAAAAGGATGATGATACAGGTGAAGATACTGATGTACTTCTTGAAAAATTTAGGTTGGTATTTTTATTAAAAGAACCCGTTAATAAAGACGAATTATTTAACCGAAAAGATAGTTTATTAGAATGGGCTGGTGATGTAGATAAATCGACGTTTGCAAGAAGTAGAATGTTTTATAGCCCTTATTGTTCTTTAAAGATGTTAGAGCACGCTAAAATCTGGAGTAATGTTGGTAAGCTTGTAGATGCACTATCGTTTGAAAGTAACACGGTAAAAACCGATCTACAGGTTGTTAAACATAAAGAGTTAACAACAGGACAGCGTGAAGCAATAATTTCTGGTTTATTGCAAACTGAACGTATTGATGATGATAAGTGGTATCAAATTGCAGGAGCACTTTATAACAGTGGTTTCACTGTCCAAGACTTTATTGAAGCATCAACGGTATTAAAACCATCAAAATCACCGAGTGACTGTATTAAAAAGTGGGAATCATCGAAGAAATACGAACTATCGTTAGGTGTTGTTGTTAATTATTTAAAAGAACATGATATTTTTATCTATCAAAAACGTGAAGTTGATAATAGTGAAGATATTGCATTTGTAAAAAAAGAAATTGAGCTACTAGATGAAAAAGTTGAACGCATCGAAGCTAATGAAAAATTAACCGACGATGAACGTAAGAAGCAGTTAAAGGTTGTTTTTGATGAACGTACACTCAAAGAGAAAGAAGTTGAACAGCTAATTAAGGATGAAGAACCGACATTATACGATCTTGTTGATGAGTTAATTTCAGAACGATTAATCTATTATATTGCAGATGCAGGTATTCTAACTGAATATTTACGTAACCAAGGTATCTGGATTGACTACAAAGTACCTGACTTTATTAATGGTGAATTCTTAGCGGGTATTAAGGGTGCTAGACCGTTTCTTCAAAAGAGATTACAAACCTTTAGACGTAGTTACCGAACGCAGACATTGTCAGCAAAGAAACAACCTTCATATATTTTAAACCGCTTTAGACGTGATCACTGGGTGACACCGAAGCAAGGTGAGTATCATTCAGTATTTGATATTTTAATACGTTCATTAGGTGATAATAAAACCGAGAACATGCTTCACTTAATGCAGGTGATTGCATGGAAATACCTTTACCCTGAAGATTATACCCTACCTTGTATTGTTATATACGGTGAAGGTGGTGCAGGTAAAAATACTTTAGTAGAACGAGTATTAGGTACGTTATTTGGTAAACAACAAGTTATTGCTATCAGGCAAGAGCAGATGCGTAACTTCAACGGTTTAATATCAGGAATGGTAGCGGTATTACTTGATGAAGCATCATCTGATAAAGCAAATATGGATCAGTTAAAAGCAATGATAGGACAAGAATCGTTAGTTATTGATCCTAAGTATGGAAAAAGCTACCGAGCAGATAACATTGCATTATATTTTACGGGTGGTAACGGTGCGCTGGGTGCTATTTATTTAGGTAGGGATCAATCGGATAGACGGTTTTCAATATTACAGGTTGATAGATCTATTATTGATCATGTAATGGAAGTTGAATCAATTGAAGATCGCCAAGAAGCAGTTAGTTGGTGGAATGAGAGTAAACACTTGCTAGAAGATAAAGAGCAATTAGCAATGTGGTTACACCATATTTTACAAAAAGTTGATGGTTTAACAACAACACCAAGCGCATTACATGGACAAGATTTTGAAGCATTGATGGCAGCACAGGCAGGACCGTTAGAGTGGATTGTTGAACATGTATTTGATCACCCGAAATTTAAATATATTGATCATAAAATACCGTTTGAGTTGTACGTTATTAAATGTAAAGAATACGGAACCAGAAACCCAATGGGTAAACAGACATTTGACGCTAAGTTAAAAGAAATTATTAGGAAGAAGCACCCAGAGCTGGTTTATAAAGCGCATAAGGTTAAAACAATCGATAACCGTATAACGATGGGGACTGGTTACTTTTCAAAATCGGTTAAAGGTACGGTAGATGAGGAGAGTTATATACACGACGATCCAGATAATAAAGGGAGAAAATTATTATCTTACGAATGGTTTTCAACCGAGGTAGTAACTAACGTTGATGATGATGGTAGTGATACAACATTTGACAGTGATTTAATGGAGTAACGTTAAGTTAGTAATAGATAACGGTGTTGATGATGTATGGATAAAAAGATAATCAATTTACTAAAACTATTTAACCTACATTCCGTACAATTTTATAAAAAATAAATAATTAAAAATAACCTTAATAACATGTAGTTAAGCTGATTTTTATATAAAGTTCGAAAATTGACCAATAATGGCAATTTTAAATAAACTTATATTTATCAATT
>JABSOJ010000300.1 GCA_013216005.1 Alteromonadaceae bacterium
GACGAACCAATCATTTGTATCTACGATGTGACCTAGTACTTTTTTCAGGCTTGATTTGACCCATTTTCGAGTTGTATATGGCTGAAACTAAAGAAAAGAACAAAAATCTATAACTTGCTAAATTTAAAATCAAAAAGGACAGTAGTTACCACAAAGCAGTCCTAATTTAGCCTTGAATTTATCACTATAAATAGTCCGCTTTGCCACCAAAGCGGTCATTCACGCAATTGCTTTGGCATGACTTCAAAGAGCCAAAGATGACAGTAACGCTGCCATTGCAGCACATAAATATCTGGCTAAAATGTTGAACTGAACGAACACTGCCATCTATTTTGTTTCCGTTACTTAATGGCCTTGTTCGGTGAAGTTATTCTTTTGAGCTATTCGTATTACGAATATTTCTTCCTTGTTTTGGCCAAGGAGTATTAGCTAACGCTCCCCCATCACTGTTTACAGCAATAAGATAGCCACTATCATTACCAGCATAAACCGTGCCTTCAGATGATATAGATAACGATGAATAACCTGCTGTAGATCCAATATCCAGCTCCCATTTAGTTTCACCATTAGGGTTAATGGCTTTAAATAGTAAACCCGATGAATAGATAGTCCCATCCATACTAATTGCCACTGTAGAATGAGACCCACTTCCCGTATTCGTCCACTTAAGTGTGCCTTCAGAGCTTAGAGCATGAACTTTACCTGGGTACATGTTGATATAAATAGAACCATCATTATCAATAACAGGTGAAGACTGAACATTATCATCGGTATAAACCCACTTCTGAGTACCATCTGAATTTATCGCATATAGCGATTCGTTAGACCCAATGTATACAGTTCCTTCATTCGAAATGGCGATGTCGCTGGAAAGGTTACTTAATAAGGGGAATGTCCACTTTTGAATACCATTTGAGGTGAAAGCAAATAGTTTTGAATGAAATGAGCTGACATAAATAGAGCCATCTTGAGCAATTGCGGGAGTATTTCCCATTAAATCGCTCCCCGAACTCCATATTAGCTCTCCTTCAGGGGTAATAGCATGTAGTTGATTTTGACCACTAATTAAAATGGTTCCATCATCTTTAATTGCAGGTGTAGAATACCTTCCATCATTATTATCAAACTTCCATTTTAATTGACCTTCAGGCGTTATAGCGTGTAGTTTATTGTTATGGGTGAGGTAGATAGTTCCATCACTACCAATTACAGGTGACGTAGAAATATGGCTACCAACCATATATTTCCATTTGGTAGTGCTATCAGGGTTAATGGCATGAAGAAATCCTTCAAAATTACACAGGTAAATTGTGCCATCATCACCAATAGCAGGTGATGAACGCATGTTGTCGTAAGATAGTCTATATGTCCATTTTCGTGTACCTGATGCAACACTTGTACATTCATCGGGCAAATTTGCAGATTCTGAAAATTTTTCTTTAAGTAGATCAATGTCTTCGCATGAAATATTTACATTACCATCTAGCGATAAGTAGTTAAATAGCTCAAATGAAAGCAAACTTGATATTTTAATGAGTCTATTATTTCTTAAATTCAAATAACTGAGCTTACTAAATGTACTAATTACAGCTATATCAACTACATTATTTGTATTGAGGTCAAGTATTTCAATATTTACTAAAGCTGACAATGATGAAATATCTTCTATTTCATTTTGCTCTAGTTGCAAATCAACTAAAGCAGTCATAGTACTTAATGCAGCAATATTCTTAATGTCATTCCAGCCCAAATTTAACTTAGTTAAAGACGTTAGGTTTTCTAACCCGTCAAGGGTTTCGATATTATTTCTTTCTAAATTAAGGCTAATAAGCGATGTTAAACTAGCAAGGCTATTTATATTCTCAATTTCATTAAACCCAAGATCTAATTGACTCAGTTTAGTTAAATTACTTAACGGGGAAATATCCAAAATATTATTATAATTTAGGTTTAGTGAAGTTAATTGAGTTAGTTCTGTTAAGGGAGATAAATCTGAAATAGCATGAGCATCACTCAAATTTAGACTTTGAAGCATATTCAAATTAGCTAAAAAGCTTATGGAGTGAAAATAGGTTTTTGATAAATCGAGTTCTTTTAAGTTAACTAATTTACCAACAGAATCAAGGTTTGAAAAACTGTAATCTAATGATTTAGCATGAAGATACTCAAGATTAGTAAGATTTTCCAAACTGTGGAAGTCGAAATCATCTCTCATACTATCGACTGTTAGCTTTCTAAGTTGGATTGAGTTCTCTAAGGCTGTTAAGTCACCAATAAATAAACGTGAAATGTTAAGTTCAGTTAAGTTGTTCGCATGTTTAATTTCTTCTAAATTTGAAACTTGAGTAGAGCTTATATCTAAGTATTCCAACTCAGAAGTTGCCTCAATAAAACTAAGCCCATCTAAATTAGTTCCCGATAGAGTTAACTTCCTTATTTGAGGGGAATCTTTCAACAAATTAGAATTACTAATATTGAGTTGTATTAAGCTTAAATTAATGAGGTTTGGTGTTTCTTTAAACCAGCTAAGGTCTACAATAGAATTAGTCCCCCAATACTTAGGGGAAAGTATGAGTGTATTTAATTCAGTTAAGTTTTCAAATATATTCTTATCTATTATAAAATCATTATAATTGAAGTTTACATACGTAAGTTTACTAAGCGATGAAATAGGATCTAGTACATAAATTTCATTGTTGGAAAAATCTATTTCCGTCAGCTCTGTCAGTGACTCTAATATGTCAATATTTTGAACTTGTGCATTAGTAATAGATAATTTTTGTAAATATTGAAATGATGATAATTCATCAATTGAAGATATTGGCAAATTATCACAATGAAGCTCTAATAATCCCGAATCTTGGTTTTCAGGGGGAATTTTACTAAGGCATGCTGATAACCCTTCATCTATAATTGCGTTAGCTGGTATATTCTCGTATGGGGTGAGTTTTACAGTAAGAGTCTCTTTAGCACTTTTCCCACCATTATCCGAGACAGTCAACTCAAAGACTAAAGTTTGTTCTTCTAAAACACTTGGTGTTGAAAAACTTAATTGTGCTGAATCCGTACTGATTAAGTCTATAGTCTGAGCACCAACTTGCTTCCATTCATAACTACTTATAGTGCCATCACTGTCTGTCACTTGTGCGTTAAAGGTAAAATGATCACGTTCTATAACAGATTGTTCAGACATGAGTTCAATCACTGGAGCTACATTTACAACTTCTGGTGTTTTAGTTTCTGAGGTTCCTCCTCCCCCACATGCACTTAAAAATATTAGTGAACTTAAGGTTATTGCTTTTAATGGTTTGAAAAACATTACTTGATTAATTCCTTTTAACTATAGAGATTCATTAAGAAGTTATTGCTGTCATTATGTTTAAATGAAATTCGAATATTCTAGTTGCGAGCTTAAATTCACCTAACAATTTACTAGTGAGCAATTTGCTCATTTTTTTACTGCAATATTGCTCAACTTTATTATAAACACATGTGCATCAAAATACATAACATTTTGCTAAATATAACTTTTAATTATTTTAATGGTGCTGTTCTAAGGACGAAAATGCGAAAATTGCTCACTTTCTTGAATATGGGTGAATAATTTATTTACAGGAAACTATAAACAGTAGTCTAATAGTCATTTAGCTTAATTTAGAGAGGGAATTTGTCGTTATGTATGTCTCTTACTCACTCTTTTAGTCAATCACGGTTTTACTATGAACGTCAGCAATGAGCTTGAAGCGGACATTAGGGATAACGGTGGTGTAACGTCCGCAATGCGAACAAAGAAGTCCTTAGATTGAAGTCACATAATTTTAAAGTATTAATCATCATAAATAAAACAAAAACCCAAACCATCTAGCCAGTTGCAAATATGTCATAGATTAATCCCTTATGAATAAAGGGCTCCAAGAGGAATTTCCTAGGTATAAAAATAAAAGGCAAAGTAGACACAAGAAAAATCAGCCTGAAATAACTCAAAAATAAGCGGCTTCTCATCGTTTCGTTGTCGTTGCTCAGGCTTCGCCCTCCGCCTCCAACGACGAGAAGCCGCTTATTTGTCAATTTTACTTAATATTTAATTCTAAATGATCACTCAACTGGCCTTTAATTTGGTAACAACGAAAGTGACACCGCAGGAGAATCAACGGTATTAAGTTGAGGCAATTCAATTTTTGAAGGCTCACAATAAAGATAATGACTACGCACATCAGATCGAAGCTCAACCAGACAAGGTGACTTATAAAAAATCTGATAACCCATGTCTCCTAAAGTCATTGAATTAATCGAATATTGCTCATCATTGATGATCATGACAAACGCATAACTTCGGCTAACAAGCTGCTTAGAATATCTCACCAATTCGATGCCGGTTAAATACATTCTGGACGCTCCATAAGGCAAATTTATAAAATTATCAGCCGAATGAATAACCGAAACACCAACATCACGAAAACCAACAACAACAGCCTTAACAGCACCTTTTTTACCAACTGCCATATCATGACCATTAATCGTTTTAGCCGCTTCAATTGCTTTCTGACGAGGTGATACTTTAACAAATGGACTATCAACAACTGTTTTATCAACTTCAGGCTCATCATCACGGAAGAAAAAGAAAACCATATACAATAAATAGGCAACCACAAAGGTGAAACCAAGCACAAGCCGACCAGTAAAAGGCGACCGACCCACCCCTGACTTAGTGCCTTTTCCCGTTGCTGTCGATTGATAAAGTTGAAATACATCTAAAGGCACCTTTTGAAACGTCACAATGTCATTTTTACCGACAGTAAGCCCATTAGTTTTAGGCAAATGTTCTAAAATTCTTGGACGTCTTTTGTAATAGGAAACAGGAATAGCATCTTTTGAAGAATGGCAATAAGCGACTTCACACACTGAACGAATAAACGCGGCAACCTCTTTAATATCAGGCGTTGCAAGCAAGATATCCCAATTGTAATGCCGATGTCGCATAAAACATTCACGTAATGTTCTCGGGTAACGTAAATAGGCCCGATCATCAAAAAGTGAATCGCCTAAGTCGTCCTGATAATCAGCAATATCGACATTGTTTTTAATTTGTCGTTGTTCATTATGATAAATCTCAACGAATTCCTTCGGTAAATGATCATCAAAAAATCCTTCTGTTTTATAATCATGATCAGCAGGTTTAAAGCTTTTATCATTGGGGTAAACGTCTTGGATTTCATCAATAAAAATCATGGCTCCAATCGGTAACCAATGATAAAAATTGCGCATCAAGGTTAAACCAGACTCATTACCGATACTGATGCGTAACAAGCGCGTTGACTCTGGAAACACTTCACCGAGCAAATGCTGAATTTCATCGAGTGACTTTAGCCCCTGAAGGTTCGAGACAACCACACGGCCTTGACGCAATGCCGG
>JABSOJ010000301.1 GCA_013216005.1 Alteromonadaceae bacterium
AAGTAACGCAAAGCTAGATAAGCAGCAAATATTGGCTGCTGCATATGGGGGACAACAGCATTATGGAACATAGCCATTTGTTTAGGTTTATTGGATCAAATTCAATCTGATGCTATCCGCAGTAAGTTTTGATTATTTGCATCAAAAATGGCGAGGCATCACTTTTATTCTCTTTTATTCTCTTTTATGTGATGGTTGGGCATTGTTAAGCTCATATAGACAATGGTTGTAGCTAAGATTGCATGCTTTTTTGCATGTTTAACTGGAAAAATTCACAAAGTTGAAAAGCGTTAGTGCCACTGTTGAAGTTAATTCAGGAGTGTAATATCAATGAGGCTCATTAATCTAATATCTTTACAATGTCTACATCTAAACCACCATTTTCTGTATTTCCATTAATCCCGATCAATTTATTATTGCAATTCGTATTCTTTCAACTCAGATCAAATTCTCTCATTAACATAGGTAAGTCTGTATTTTCAGTAAATGAATGTTTGTATTTGTTTGATTTATAACTAAACAGATTACTTGACACTTGTGACAAGAAAATATTCTGCTATAGTTATCGTATCTAAAATATGAACCGTTTTTTGAACAACAAAAGTTCACCTGTGGAAATCAACTATGTCTGCTAGTTCTATACGTTTTTTACTCAATAATGAAATAATCTCTCTGGATAATATTGATCCTAATATGACATTATTACAGTACTTACGTGAATATCGTTTTGATAAAGGTACCAAAGAAGGCTGTGCGTCAGGTGACTGTGGGGCGTGTACGGTTGTTATTGCTGAATTATCTTCAGAAAATGCCAACGAATTAACTTATAAATCGATCAATGCCTGTATAACATTTGTCGGTAGTATTCATGGAAAACAGCTCATTACCGTTGAGCATTTAAAGCAAGGAGCAAAACTTCACCATGTTCAACAATCACTTGTTGATAACCATGGCTCTCAATGTGGATTCTGTACACCGGGTTTTGTTATGTCATCGTTTGCTTTACATAAAAAAACTCAGTCACCCAACAGAGAAGAAGTTGTTGAAGCGCTTGCCGGAAATTTATGCCGTTGCACAGGTTACCGCTCAATAATTGATGCAGCAATGGAGTCCAGTAAAGGTGCGGAAGAAGATTCTTTTGCTCTACATTACCGACAAACGATAGAACAATTAACAGACCTAGCTCAACTACCCGCTGCACAATTAAGTTGTGCGGGTCGAGATTATTTTTCCCCTAAAAGTACTGATGAATTAGCGCAGAGATTATTGGATAAACCTGATTCCACGTTAGTCGCCGGTAGTACTGATTTAGCTTTATCAGTTACACAAAATTTAGCAAAAATAGAGCGATTGGTTTATTTGGGTAATGTTGCAGAGTTAAATAATATAGTTGAAACAGCAGATGAACTTATTATTGGCTCTGCCGTATCCTATAGTCAATTTACCCCTATACTTGAACAAAATTATCCTGAACTTGGTGAAATGATCGAGCGTATTGGTTCTATGCAGGTTCGCAATAATGGCACATTAGGCGGAAATATTGGTAATGCATCACCTATTGGAGATATGCCACCTGCTCTGATTGCATTAGGCGCTCAAATGACATTGCAGCGTGGGAGCAGCACAAGAAAAATTGCAGTTGAAGATTACTTTACTGCTTATAAGCAAACGCTTTTAGCGGATTCAGAATTTATCAAAGATATATTTATTCCTAAAGCTCAACCGGGAAAAATACTGAAACTTTACAAAATTTCTAAACGATTAGATGACGATATATCGGCAGTTCTGGCTGCCATTTTTATCGAAGTTGAAAACAATGAGGTAAAAAACCTGCGCATAGCCTTTGGAGGAATGGCAGCTATCCCAATGCGAGCGAAACAATGTGAGGCAGCATTATTAGCAAAACCATTTACGGAAGAAAATATTGCAGCTGCACAACATGCATTAACGCTGGATTTCAAACCAATGTCCGATGTGAGAGCTTCCGATAACTATCGTATGAAGGTTGCACAGAACTTGCTCATGAAATGTTATTTAGAACTGCAAAATAGAAAAATAGAAACACGAGTTGTTAATTATGCGTAGCTTGACAAAAATAGATAAAGCCAATCCCAATAGTAATACTAAGCCAAATAATGTTAAGAATGAACAAAACAACCTTGGTTTAGGTGGGGTTGGTCGTTCGACAAAACATGAGAGTGCAGATAAACACGTTAGCGGTGAAGCGCTTTATATTGATGATCGACCGGAGCCTAGAAATCAGTTACACGCAGCTGTAGGTCAAAGTAGTGTTGCTCACGCGAATATTAAAAGTATTGATTTGTCTGCAGTAAAAGCAGCAGAAGGTGTTGTTTCGGTCGTTACTGTAGACGATGTGCCCGGGCATACAGATATTGGCGCGGTATTTCCCGGCGATCCTGTTTTAGTACTTGGTAAAGTTGAATACATTGGGCAAGCCATATTTGCTGTTGCTGCTACTAGTCATGATTTAGCGCGTAGAGCGGTGCAATTAGCGAAAATAGAATACGAAGAATTGCCTGCTGTGTTAACGGTTAATGACGCACTTGCTCAAAATAATTTTGTTCGTCCGCCATTTACCATGAGTCGTGGTCAGTCAGATCAGGCAATATCGAATGCTGAACATCAATTAAAAGGTGATATTAAGATTGGTGGTCAAGAGCACTTTTATCTGGAAGGACAGATATCCACCGCTGAACCGACTGAAGATGGCGGCATGATAGTGTTTTCTTCTTCCCAACATCCAAGTGAGGTACAAAAATTAGTTGCTGAAGTCTTGGATATCCCATTCAATAAAGTTGTGGTTGATACCCGTCGGATGGGAGGGGCTTTTGGCGGTAAAGAAACTCAGGCAGCACCTTGGGCATGTATTGCGTCACTACTTGCCTTTATCACTAAACGAGCGGTTAAACTGAAATTAAGCCGCAGTGATGATATGTGTATGACAGGTAAACGTCATCCGTTTGAAAACAATTATCACGTTGGTTTTGATAGTAAGGGTCAAATTAAAGGTATCAATATTACCGTTAATGGCAATTGTGGATATTCACCTGATTTATCTGACGCCATTGTTGATCGGGCAATGTTTCATTCAGATAATGCTTACTATTTAGATCAAAGTACGGTTAAAGGTAACCGTTGTAAATTAAATACTGTTTCACATACCGCTTTTCGTGGTTTTGGTGGGCCGCAAGGCATGATGACTATTGAAATGGTCATGGATGATATTGCCAGACATTTAGGCAAAGATCCGCTGGAAGTAAGAAAAATTAATCTGTACGGTAAAGATGAACGTAATGTTACCCATTATGATCAAACGGTTGAGCACAATAAATTAAATGAGTTAATTACTCAATTAGAAAGCAGCTCTGATTATCAGGCTCGTCGTCTCGATGTTATAGAATTTAATAAAAAAAATACTATTTTGAAAAAAGGCTTGGCGTTAACACCCGTTAAGTTTGGTATTTCATTTACGGTACAACATTTAAACCAGGCCGGTGCGCTTGTACATTTATACACAGATGGAACTATTCATTTAAATCATGGTGGCACCGAAATGGGCCAGGGTTTATTCACTAAAGTAGCTCAAATTGTTGCTGAAGAGTTTCAGGTGAGTGTCGATACCGTGGGGGTTTCTGCTACACGTACAGATAAAGTACCAAATACTTCACCAACAGCGGCCTCTTCAGGGACCGATTTGAATGGTAAAGCGGCACAGGCGGCAGCAAAAACCATCAAGGCACGTTTAATAAAATATGTAAGTGATAAATATAATGTCAGTGATGACGATGTAGTGTTTTGTAATAATCAGGTTCAGATCGGCTATAAGACTAGTGCTCAACAGAAAAGTGAACAACAGAATAAAAGTGAAAAATCAGCCGCCCAAACATTTACCTTTGCAGAAATTGTTCAACAAGCTTATATGGATCGCGTTTCTTTATCCTCAACAGGTTACTATAAAACACCGAAAATCCATTTTGATCGGTCAACAGGTAAAGGTCGTCCATTTTTCTATTACTCAACAGGTGCTTCTGTATCTGAAGTGCTAATTGATACTTTAACAGGTGAATATAAATTATTGAGAGCTGATATTTTGCAAGATGTTGGTCATTCTTTAAACCCGGCAATAGATATTGGTCAAATTGAAGGGGCATTTGTTCAGGGCATGGGTTGGTTAACAACGGAAGAACTGGTGTGGAATGAGCAAGGCCGTTTGTTATCTAATAATGCTGCAACATACAAAATACCGGCGATCAGTGATGCGCCTGTCGATTTTCGTGTTGATCTGGTCCCTGATGATCCTAATCGGGAACATACAATATATAACTCAAAAGCGGTAGGTGAGCCTCCTTTGATGTTGGCTATGTCTGTCTGGTCAGCCTTAAAGGATGCTATTGCAAGTGTAGGGGACTATAAAACCAGTCCTGTTCTTGATACGCCAGCAACACCAGAACGTGTGCTTTGGGCTGTTGAAGCTGTTAAATCTCAGATTAAGTCTCAGATAGTTAAGTCTCAGGCAGTTAAGTCTTAAATAAAAGTTAAGCAGGCGAATTAATAATGAAATTAAACTGGACGGCAGCAGCTTACCAATTAAGTAAACAAGGTAAAGCTTACGTTATGGTGACTTTAGTTGGTGTTTCTGGCTCTACGCCAAGAAATAGTGGCACTAAGATGATCATCACCAGAGATGAACTTTTCGATACTATTGGCGGTGGGCATTTAGAGTACAAAGCGATTAAACATGCCCATAATTTATTATCGCAAGGTAAAGATTGCCAACAATTGGAACACTTTCAACTAGGCAGTAATTTAGGTCAGTGTTGTGGTGGTAATGCCAGTGTTTTGTTTGAATGTTTTGCAGCAAATGGGGTTAATATTATGTTGTTTGGTGCTGGCCATGTTGGTCAGGCATTGATCCCTATTTTGGCATCATTACCTTGTCACATTACTTGGGTTGATAGTCGCGAAGCTCAATTTCCCAAAAATAGTGCGTCTTATCATAATGTCCGAAAAGTAGTCAGTGATCAGCCTGAAGATGAAGTTTCAACGATGCCGGATAATAGTTATTTTATTGTCATGACGCATAACCATCAGCTTGATTTTGATATTAGTCAAAAAATACTCAATCGAGGTGATTTTAATTATCTTGGTTTAATTGCTTCAGATACTAAATGGCGCCGATTTAAACAACGTTATAAACACCGTGACATTGATGAGAAACAAGTTGCCAGAATGAGTTGTCCTATTGGCTTAGCTGATGTTACCGGAAAACTGCCGATGGAAGTTGCTGTGTCGGTTGCAGGTGAAATTATTAATTATTATCAGGATGAACTAAAGCAAAAGCCTTTAGATCAGAGTTCTTTAGAGCAGAGTTC
>JABSOJ010000302.1 GCA_013216005.1 Alteromonadaceae bacterium
CATTGCGGCAAGAAGCTTTAGAATAAGGGAAAGTTCATTCTTAATTGTTAAGAATGAACTCCGAAACTTGAGTTATAAATAAGTAGATTATAAGTTCTTAGTTTATAAATAACTAACCGCACACTATTCGCTTTCAGAAACTTCTTTAACTTCTTTTGGTAAACAGGCAATACCTAATTCTTTTAATTGAGCAGGATTAGCTTTACCCGGGGCGTTAGTTAATGGACAAGCCGCCGTTGTTGTTTTAGGGAATGCCATTACGTCACGAATTGAGCTTGCCCCTGTCATTAACATTACCAGACGGTCTAAACCAAATGCTAAACCTGCGTGTGGTGGAGCACCGTATTGTAGAGCTTCCAGTAAGAAACCAAATTTCTCTTGAGCTTCTTCGTCACTAATGCCTAAAATTCTGAATACTGCCGCTTGCATATCCTGATTGTGAATACGAACTGAACCACCACCTAATTCACAGCCATTAAGTACCATGTCGTAAGCATTAGAAAGAGCGCCAACAGGACTGGCTTCTAATTGCTCTGCAGTAAGGTTAGTTGGGGCAGTAAATGGATGATGCAAAGCATGCATGTTGCCATCAATTTCTTCAAACATTGGAAAATCAACAACCCATAAAGGCTTCCAATCACCAGAGAGCAAGTCTAAATCTTGACCTAACTTCAAACGTAATGCACCTAACGCTTCGGTAACGACGTTATATTTGTCTGAGCCAAAGAATATAATATCACCCGTTTTAGCATTGGTACGCTCAAGTAGCGCTTTCACTGTATCTTCCGGCAAGAATTTTAATATTGGCGATTGTAAACCTTCAAGACCAGCGTCTATATCTTTCACTTTTAACCAGGCAAGACCTTTCGCGCCATAAATGCTTACAAACTTGCCATAATCATCTATGTTTTTACGAGAGAATTTAGTTGCACCACCTGGTACACAAATGACAGCAACACGGCCTTTTACGTCATTAGCCGGACCTGAGAACACTTTAAATTCAACATCTTTAAGGATATCTGCAACATCAACCAACTCTAGCGGGTTACGTAAGTCTGGCTTGTCAGAGCCAAAACGTGTCATGGCATCCAAATAAGTCATACGCGGGAATTCGCCTAAATCAACATTCATCAACTCTTTAAACAAGTTAACGATCATGCCTTCAGCAACTTCCATTACTTGATCCGAACTCATAAATGAGGTTTCAATATCAATCTGGGTAAATTCAGGTTGACGATCAGCACGTAAATCTTCATCACGGAAACATTTAACTATTTGGTAGTAACGCTCCATTCCAGACATCATTAACAATTGTTTGAATAACTGTGGCGACTGAGGTAAAGCAAAGAAATTACCTTTATGAGTACGGCTTGGCACTAAGTAATCACGTGCACCTTCTGGTGTCGCTGCTGTTAAAATAGGGGTTTCGATATCCAGAAAACCTTGTTCTTCTAACGAACGACGTACAGCTGAAGTTACTTTGGCGCGAAAACGCATACGCTCTGTCATTTCCGGACGACGTAAATCAAGGTAACGGTATTTTAAACGTTGCTCTTCAGAATTTTTTTGGTGATCATCTAAAGTTAATGGTAAAGGTGCTGATTTATTAAGTATGGTTAATTCCAAACCTAATATTTCGATACCACCCGTTTTCATGTCTTTATTCACTTGTCCTTCAGGACGAGCACGTACTTTACCTTTTAATTGCACGCAAAATTCATTACGTAGAGTATTCGCTGTTTTTAATACTTCAGGCAAGTCAGGATCATAAACAACTTGTACTATGCCTTCACGATCTCGTAGATCAAGGAAGATCACTGCGCCTAAATCACGACGACGGTTTACCCATCCACAAAGTGTTACTTCCTGACCGATATGAGATTCATTCACCTCACCACAATAAAGACTACGCATGGTTATTTTGTCCTGATAAAAATTCAATTAAAGTACCCAGTGAGAAATTATTATTTCACTAGGATAAAAATGCTGCGTATTATAAAGCAATAACACGTTCAATTACATTAAATAATTATGGTTTAAAATTAGTATCCGCTAATTATGCTCCAACAATTTACTATCTTCTAAATAATCAGTTAAAATAGCCCGAATTTTATTTATCTGCTCAAGACTCTTAAACATGCATCAATCTGATACCGATCTTATTTTTTCCCAGCGACATGGCCAAATTAAAGACTTTGCATTTGACGCACAGGTCGTTGAAGTTTTTCCTGATATGATCAAACGTTCAGTACCCGGTTACAGTACGATTATTGATACTATAGGCCGCCTAAGCCAGCGCTATGTTACCGATAACACCAACGTTTACGACTTAGGCTGTTCATTGGGTGCGGCAACATTGGCGATGAAAAAAAACATCACCGCTCAGGGATGTAATATTATTGGTGTAGACAATTCTCCGGCAATGGTTGAACGTTGTAAAATGCATGTAAACGCTTTTAAAGGTCAAACACCTGTTAATATTGAAGAAGCTAATATATTGGAATTCCCATTAACTAACGCTTCTATGGTGGTATTAAATTTCACCTTGCAGTTTATTGAGCGTGAACAGCGACAAACGTTAATGAATAAAATAGCGGAAAGTCTGTCTTCAGGTGGCATATTTGTATTATCAGAGAAAATATCTGAC
Organism: Alteromonadaceae bacterium; assembly: GCA_013216005.1. Classification (GTDB taxonomy): domain Bacteria; phylum Pseudomonadota; class Gammaproteobacteria; order Enterobacterales; family Alteromonadaceae; genus JABSOI01. Next base: position 2,648 of record JABSOJ010000302.1, read on the forward strand.
AGCGATGAGGTTTGCCGGGATTTATTAGTTAACCTTCATCACGACTTCAAACGTGCTAATGGCTACAGTGAGCTGGAAATAGCACAAAAACGTACTGCTTTGGAAAACGTAATGCGTACCGATACTTTAGCCATTCACACCGAGCGATTAAAACAAGCGGGATTTAGTCACATTACCCCTTGGTTTCAATGCTTTAATTTCTTTTCACTGGTTGCAGTGAAATAAACAGAAATAACATTAATTAAGTAAAGAACAATTAAACAAATGACCTCTTTTAATAAATTTTATCAAAAAATTGCCGCTAATAAGTTAAATCACTGGCTCGATACTTTACCCGCACAATTAACACAGTGGCATAACAATAGCCTGCACGGTGAATATGCACAGTGGCAAAAATCACTGGATGCTTTACCGCAAATACAAGCTTCAACCATAGATTTAACGTCCAGTGTAACTGTTGAGACGAGTGAAGAGATAAGTACCGGCGAATATAAACGGCTAGAACATTTACTGAAAAAATTTAAACCCTGGCGTAAAGGGCCATACCATATTCATGGCCTTCATATTGATACGGAATGGCGATCAGATTTTAAATGGGATCGCTTGATACCTCATATCAGTGACCTAAAAGATCGATATGTTTTAGATATTGGTTGTGGCAGTGGTTATCATTTATGGCGTATGCGGGGGGCTGGTGCTAAATTTGTCGTTGGCATAGATCCAACTCAGTTGTTTTTAATGCAATTCAATGCCGTTCAGCACTTTATTCAAGATGATAACGTTAACTTATTACCATTAGGTGTTGAACAATTACCCGAATTAAAAGCATTTGACACGGTATTTGCTATGGGTGTTCTGTACCATCGTCGCTCCCCTATTGATTTTTTATATCAACTTAAAGCCCAATTGGCTAAAGGTGGCGAACTGATACTGGAAACTTTAGTCATTGATGGTGATGTAAATAGCGTGCTGGTGCCGGGCGAACGTTATGCGAAAATGCGTAATGTCTGGTTTTTACCAAGTTGCGATGCGATGTGTGCCTGGTTAGAACGATGTGGATTTAAAAATGTTCGCGTGGTAAATACTGATATCACCGCATTTGAAGAACAACGTAAAACCCAGTGGATCGATAGTGAATCATTACAAGATTTTCTTGATCCAAACGATGCAAGTAAAACAATTGAAGGTTATCCGGCACCCAAACGGGCAATTTTTATTGCAAATACCTGATACCTCAAACGAGGCTAATGATTATCTTTTTCTGAACGACTATGAACTCTATTTATTAAATACTTATCAGATAGTCGTTCATAGCCCCCATTTTTCATGAACTCTTCAATGCCAAGATCAAATATATTTCTTATTTTTTCAGACTTAAATCCTGCAGAGTATTTCATTTCTTTAAAAATAGTATGAATTTTATACGGCTTACGGTACATTTTTTCAGTTTGATGAAGCTTAATAAAATATTTAAAAATATTAATATCTAAAACTATCACCTCTGTTTTATCTAAAAACAACTGTGTTATTTGTTTGTTTTGATCCGCCATTTCCCGGTAATTCGTCGAGTACTTGATAATATATTTAAACTCTTCCCCTAATAATATACTCGCCGTTTGAAAAGCGACCACCGACTTACCAAACAAATCAGCATAATTATCAAAAAAGAAGTTTTTCTCGACCAAACTTACAGCAACATTTTGATAAGTGATATAAGGCTGAGATAAGTAAATACCGGGATAAGAATAATCAGCGGGCAAGGTAATAATGCCATCAATGTTCCACCTCAGGTAAGCTTTAAAATTTCGCCCTAAGGGTAAAGATACAAAGTTCACTTCAACATCTTTGAGCGCAAACGCTTGCATAATCATGTCCAGTTGCAAACCTGTTTTTGCCTGATTCATTACAAATGGAGGTTTATCAAGACCGGTTATCAATTCAATTTTCTGACTTTCCGGTGAAGGTCTAACTGAAACATTACCTAAAGCCCAAGCAAAAAAAGAACTAAAATATAAGAAAATTACCACCGATAATTTAACACTACGAACAATTTTTACCACGAATTCAAGTCTCACTTATACTTAATTAACTAGTTCAGTTGGTATAACTCGATAAAATTGGGTAATGTATTCACAGTACTTACTTTCAGTATTGTGAAGCATTAAAAAATTATGCTTAGTTTAACCTAAATTCGGCAATTAAAATACGAGAAAGAGCAACCTCGACTTATTCATTGTGCTGGTCGACAAGTTCTTTTTTCAACAAGGTTACTCCAATTAATTTTTATCAATGGAATACATATGAATAAAGTTTGGTTAGATCGCAGATTAACACGTGTCTCAAATCGTCAGCATGATCACCGCAGTCCGTTTCAACGTGACAGGGCTCGAATTCTGCATTCTGCTGCATTCAGGCGATTGCAATGTAAAACACAAGTTATGGGCAGTGGCCAAAGTGACTTTTATCGAACCCGGTTAACCCATTCACTTGAAGCTGCACAAATTGGCTCTGGCATTATTGCTCAACTGAGATCTAAATACACCGAAGAATGCCAGCTACTATTTTCAAAAGATGACACATTAATTGAAGCTATTTGTTTAGCTCATGATATTGGTCACCCTCCTTTCGGACACGGTGGAGAAGTAGCCTTACATTATATGATGCGTGATTACGGTGGTTTTGAAGGCAATGGACAAACCTTCCGCATAGTGACAAAACTTGAAACGTTCAGTGAACACTTCG
>JABSOJ010000303.1 GCA_013216005.1 Alteromonadaceae bacterium
ACCTAAAAAATATAAAGTTATGTGAATTGCTATTTTATTGATTTATATACGGATAACCCTTAACTAAGTGCCATTCATACCAGACCCCGTATACCAACGACTACTTGGTGCTTTGCTATTATCAACACGAACGGAGATAACATTTTCGTCTTTGTTTAAATGATCACGAATATCGTAGGTAAAACTGATATATCCATAGGGGCGTTTACCCAAAGAATGACCATTTATCCACACTTCACTATTCATGTAAACGCCATCAAACTCTATGAAAACACGTTTGTTTTCCCAATCTGGATCCCATTTTATGTGTTTACGATACCAACCTGTACCTGTTGGTAAAAAACCTCCGGCAATACCCGCTGGGTTATTTTCATCATATTCGCCTTCGATACTCCAATCATGAGGTAAGTTTAATGAACGCCATTGCTCATCCTGAAAACTCGGTTTCATCGCTTTAGGCTCATCACCTAAGAAAAACTTCCAGTCAAAATCGAGGCTAACTCGCTCTCTTGACGTTTCATTATCTATAGCCTTACTTTCTTGGTAGCCTAGAAGCATTAACAATACCGGCAATAAAAGTACAAATGAGATTTTTTTAATCATTATGTTTACTTATTTTTAGTGTTCTGTTTTTGGAACAAATTCGAAATACAACTTAATAAGCCATAAGCTCTTACGGTTTTTTCCCACGATTTGAGAGGATCAAGTTATGGTAAAGTTGTTTAAAATCACGCTTGTCAAAATGTTTCATACCAAGCGAACAAAACAATAAAGGACAACGTTACCACCCAAAAGGCCATTTATCAATATCAAAAACACATACCTACAAAACATAAGCAATGTACAATTTTCACATTAAAAACACACCAAAAATAAACAAGCATTTACAAAGAGTTAGAATAGAGTGGGTAATGTACAAGTATCAAGACAAAAACAAAAACCAAGGAAAACGTTTCCACAAATACATATTATGTTATCATTTTTGATAATTTAATAAACGGCACATACTATTACTTTAAAATTAATAAGAATGTTGTCTCAATATTTATACTAAAACGTTAGGCATATAAATAACGGGTAATTACTCTGATGAAAATAATGACGAATCATAAACTTACAAAACTATTTAAATTAGCTCTAGCAGTTACTTTTACTTCATTTATCAATACTCAAGCGCAATCGAATGTTGACGCTCCTGATTCACAAGTTAAACATCAACCTTCGAAGCCAAATATTGTTTGGTTAATAACAGAAGATAATTCGAAGCACTATTTAAAGTTATATGATGAAAATGGTGCGGTTATGCCTACCATTGAAGAAATGGCTAAAAACGGTTTGATTTTTGACAATGCTTTTTCAAATACGCCTGTTTGTTCCACCGCTCGTACAACGCTAGCAACCGGTTTATACGGTTCAAGCATAGGGACTATGAATCATCGTTCTTATCATAAGGTTACCTTGCCAGATAGTGTAAAACCGTTTAGTCAGTTGTTAAAACAAGCAGGCTATTACACAACTAATAACGTAAAGACCGATTATAACTTTAGTGAACTACCTGGCATTTGGAGTGAATCATCTAATAAAGCTAATTGGAAGAACAGAAAAAATGACCAGCCCTTTTTCCATATGCAAACCTTTGCCATTACCCACGAAAGCAAATTGCACTTTAAAAAAGGCGCTATTGAAAATGTTAAGACCAAACATGATCCTAGCAAGGTTAGCGTAGCTCCTATTTATCCAGACACGCCTACCTTTCGTTATACCTATGCTCGAACGTTAGATAACCACCAAAAAGCCGATAATCAAATGGCTAGCTTGTTACGACAACTAGAAGAAGATGGCGAGTTAGAAAATACCTTTATCTTCTATTTTGGCGATCACGGTGGCGTATTACCGGGTAGTAAAGGTTATTTATTTGAAACTGGCTTGAGCGTACCTTTAGTTGTTCGCGTACCAGAAAACTTCAAACACCTGTTGCCGAAGAGTCTACAACAACCAAATACTCGGGTTTCAGGCTTAGTCAGTTTTATCGATTTTGCCCCAACGGTATTAGCGTTAGCCGGTGTAGAAGCACCTGAAGCCTACCCTGGCCAATCATTTTTATCTAAAGAGCTTAGTTTATCAGCGCTAAATCAACGTGATGAAGTATTTGCTCAGGCAGATCGTTTTGATGAAAAGTCAGATTTAGTTCGTAGTGTTAGAAAAGGTAACTTCAAATATATTCGTAATTATCAACCTTTCTATCCTGACGGCTTAGAAAACTTTTATCGCTATAAACAAGCAGCATTTCAAGAATGGCGTCAGCTGTTTCATCAAGGAAAATTAACACCACAACAAGCGTCATTCTTTCTTCCTAAAAATGTAGAAGCGTTGTACGACTTAGCTAATGACCCTCATGAGATGAATAATTTGGCAAATAATGCCAATGACCAAACCAAGTTATTACAGCTTAGGGAATTAATGCAGGAGCACCAACGCCAAATTCCCGATCTTGGTTTTATTGCTGAATCCAGATTAGTTCAAATATCAACCGACGAAAGTTTTTATGATTTGGGTTATGAGCAACACACTCGTATTCAACAATTGATCAAAGTTGCCGATCTGCAATTACAGCCATTTAGCCAAATTGAAACGCAATTACTCGCTGCGCTGAATCATAAAGATGCTGACGTTGTTTATCGCGCCTTGGTAACGTCAACAAGTTTTGGAGAACAAGCTAAATCGCTTACACCAGCAATTAAGTCATTATTAAACAATTCAAGTAGTATCCAAGTGAAATCTCGTGCACTTGAGTTTTTAACTATGGTAGATGGTTTTGATCCCACCAGTTCATTTGCCCATTTATACCAAGGTGCTGAACATGATTTAGAAAAAGTAGAATTACTCAATATTGCCACCCTGTTGAAAGAACAAAGAGGCTTTATCTTTAGCCAACCCATCGATGCAACGACGCCGATATCTAAAGACAAAAACCTTGCGGAAATGGTAAAGATTTGGTTGAAAAACCGCTGGTCGTACGTAAGTAAAAGTACAAAAAACTAATGCTTTATACCCATCACACTTCAAGATGCGGATTTCAGCAAGTCGATAAAGAGTCAGGTACAAGGCATTGATTGATGAGAATAGTTATTCTATTGTCTAAATCAATAACGCCGTAGATGACCCTTTATCGCCTTGCCCGTAGGGAGATAAGCTAGTTCATCAATTCTGCGTTGCGATACTAGATAAGGGAGTAACCATTATCAGCGTAACGCGCCTTGACCTGATTTCCTAGTTTAACTCTGAAACTGCATATTGAGGTGTGATAGGTATATATTACGTAGATTTAGCAAAGGGGAAGTTACTTTTCCCCTACAACTTCATCTAATATTTGGATCCATATGAACCGTTTATTATTTGTTAGCATTTACCTCGCTCTAGGTACTGCTGTGACAATGACTATAATATTGTCAAAGCCGAAACAAATAATGTAAAGCAACCCTTTTAAAGAGATACATAGCGAAGATAGTTCGATCATTGACTCTAGACTTAAAGGTAAAAAAGATGTCCGTTTTTAAATATTGCATCACCTTCTGTTATTTAATAAGCATGATATCTAATGCTATTGCTTCTCCTAATGATGTCGGAGAAGATATTAAAAAGCCGAATATTTTATTCATCATTGTTGACGACCTTAACGACTATTTAGGTGCTTTTGGCGGTCATCCGCAAAGCAAAACACCCAATATTGACCAGTTAGCCGCACAATCAGTACAGTTTACCAATGCGCAAACAAACGCTCCTGTGTGCCAATCATCACGAAATAGCTTATTTACAGGTGTCTATCCACACCAATCAAAAGATTTTGGTTGGACACCACTCACTAAACAACATGTGTTAAAACACAATAAAACCTTTTTACAATTATTTCGTGAAAATGGTTATAAAATGCTAGGTACAGGTAAATTACTACATAAAAACCAACGCAAACTTTGGCATGAATGGGGAGTGCCTGAGCGTATAAATTATGGCCCCCATGCTTTTAACGGCAATAAAATTGTTGGTCACCCTTCTGTACCTGAGCCTTTTAGAAGTATAAATATTGTTGATGGTTCATTCGCCCCTTTAAGCGATGTACCCCAATTTAAAAAATCAGCACTTAAGACAGCTGATATAATAAAACATCCGCCAGGTTGGGGCTATCCTTTTGCCCCTTTTAACTATGTAGATGAAAATAACCGAGACCGCTTACCTGATGAACAACACGCACTTTGGGCAAGTAAAAAATTATCAGCATTAGCGGCAAGTAACAGTAAACAGCCATTTTTTATGGGTATTGGTTTTGTTCGTCCGCACACTCCCCTATATGCACCGAAACGCTTCTTCGATATGTTCCCATTAGAAAACATTAAACTCCCTACTATTAAAAAAAATGATCTCGACGACTCATTTTTTAAAGATAATTATCCGATGACACAAATGGGCTTAGCCTATTTTAAGGCACTACAAGATTCTTATGAAGATGATGACGAAGGCTTAAAGAAAGTGATCCAAGCATATCTTGCCTGCATTGCTTTTATGGATGAACAAGTTGGTGTGGTTTTAGATACCTTGAATAATTCAAGCTTAAAAGATAATACCATTGTCGTTTTTACCAGCGACCATGGCTGGCAGTTTGGTGAAAAAGACTATCTTTATAAAAACTCCCCTTGGGAAGAAAGTGCAAAAATTCCTATGCTGTGGAAAGTACCAGGTAAAAGCGTGGCTGGATTAAAGCAACAACAACCAATGTCGCTGATTGACCTCTTCCCTACTTTTATTGAATTGGCTAACTTACAAGGCACCAACGTTAAATCTAACGGTGCAGCTGCTTTAGGTGGCCATTCAATAGTGCCTTTACTTACAGCAAAAATTAACACAAAAACAACCAAGCAATGGCAAGGACCCAAAGGCGCATTAACGGTAATGGGTGTTGGTATCGACACACCTATTGAAGGGTTAGCAGTTGGTACCAACCCACACGCTTTATGGCATGTAAAAGTGATTAAAGATTTGCCTGACGAGTATATCTGGCAACAAACCTATTCTTATCGAACTCAATACTGGCGTTATATCAGATACAAAGATGGTCAAGAAGAACTCTATGATCATCGAAATGACCCATATGAATGGCATAACTTAGCGCTAAATAAAAAATACCGAACGATAAAAATGGGTTTATTTGAACAAATGTCAGAAATTATAGAGAATCATTAAATAACTTGCCTATGCACATCACTCAGGTTGGTCGATAACGGTTCTGTCGCATCTTGAAGGCAGTACGTTTATTAAATCAAAATTTTGCTAATATTAAGCATAAGACTTATTTACA
>JABSOJ010000304.1 GCA_013216005.1 Alteromonadaceae bacterium
AGTAACAGCAAAATTAAATAACAACAACACTTGACCTTAGAGTCTACTCCAAGCTTTATGCTATGATAAAATTAAGCAATAACGGAGTAAACCCATGTACAAAATTGGAGAACTGGCAAAAATATTGTCCGTATCAACCGATACGCTACGCTATTATGAAAAACACAATTTGTTATCAGCAACAAATCGTGCGGAAAATGGTTATCGTTTGTATAACAATAATGATTTGCGCATTATGCATTTTATTATTCGCGCTAAAGGTGTTGGATTTAGCCTAAATGAAATTAAAGAGCTATTATCATTAAAGGTTGATAAGGAAAGCCATAGCTGTGACGAGGTAAAAACTTTTACTGAGCAGAAACTCATGCAAGTTGAAAAGAAAATTACTGAGCTGGTACGTTTTAAAGACTCTCTGCAATTATTGGTTAACGCCTGTTGCGGGGGAGATGAAGAAGCAACGAATTGTTCTATTTTATCGGCGCTGGAGAATGTAGATGCTATTACTTAATAATTTTTGGCAATTATTTATGCTGTCAGCCCCCTGGTTGATGTTAGGTTTGTTTATTGCTGGTTTAATCAATGTCTATTTACCTAAAGATTTTTTAAACAGGCATTTAGGATCAGAAGGACTTTACACCACCATAAAAGCAGCCATTATTGGTGCTCCGATGCCATTATGCTCCTGCGGCGTAATTCCTGCTGCACTTGCTTTACGACGTTCAGGTGCATCCAAAAGTGCCACAACGGCCTTTCTTGTTTCCACCCCTGAAACAGGAATAGACTCAATTTCAGTCTCTTATGTTTTACTTGGACCATTTATGGCCATTATCAGACCCATTGCAGCTATTACGAGTGCGATTGTTGCGGGTGTTTTAGTGGGACAAGATTCAGATAAACCTCCGTTAACTTCGCACATTGATTCACACTCAAACGAAAATGTGAACAACGATAGTGAATGTTGTGCAAGCAAAAAAGAGCAGCCTGTAGAAACAGCTTCTTGTTGCAGCAAGGAGAAAATAACGGAAGAAAAAGAGTCGTGTTGTGCCAATGCCAATAGTGTAAATGAAAAATTAACAAATGGAAAAATTCAAAAAAGTGCCAACTCAAGCAACAGCTCAATAGGAAAAAAACTGCATCAGGCAATTAGCTTCAGCTGTACTAAGTTATTACAAGATACAGCAAAATGGTTAATGATCGGTCTTTTCTTTGCCGCGCTGGTACAAACCTATGTACCCGTTAGTTTTTTCACTCAATGGGGTAGTGGTATTTTGGCGATGGTGGTGGTTATTTTAATTTCTATCCCTATGTATGTTTGTGCCACTGCCTCTACGCCCATTGCTGCTGGTTTATTATTGTCGGGAGTGTCTCCCGGCGCCGTACTGGTTTTTATGTTAGCTGGGCCTGCAACTAATATTGCTACCCTTGGCGTTGTCGCAAGTGAACTTGGTAAACGCGCTATTGTTTCTTATTTAACAGGAGTTATTGGCACCGCTATTTTATTTGGTTTATTAACCGACTATTTGGTTGAAGAATATAATATTGAAGTAGCTCCTATGCTTGGAGAACATCATGAAGTGTTACCCGTTTGGTTTTCTCAACTTTCCGCCTTGTTGCTGGCCGGACTGTTAATTCGATTGGTCATTCTTCACATTAAAAAGCCACTTTAAAAAATCACATTAAAAAGTCACTTTAAAAAGTCGTAGGGATAAAAAACAAAAAACCACTCATTCGTTATTTATACTTAATTTCGGCACTGACCATATAGGCTAAATTAGGGTTACAGTTCAACAATGTTTTATGTTAATTTACATGAGTTCAAACCTACACAGGCTATGGACTGTATCAACTTAAACATGATAATACACAAATATGAACTGTTACCCGGTTTGATTGGTGCCTTAATTTCTAAATAATTTTCACTTAAAAACTAATGACCTTCAAACTACTGACCTTTAACTTCACTAAGGCCATTGAAAATAGCTTTATCACCTAAAAACTCTTCAATGCGTAACAATTGGTTATATTTGGCAACACGGTCTGAACGACATAAAGAACCGGTTTTAATTTGACCGGCAGCCGCACCTACCGCTAAATCAGCAATAGTTGTATCTTCAGTTTCACCACTACGATGAGAAATTACAGCAGTAAAACCAGCGTCTTTCGCCATTTTAATCGCAGCTAACGTTTCAGTTAATGAACCAATTTGGTTGAATTTGATCAATATTGAGTTACCAATACCTTGCTCAATACCTCGGGCTAAAATCTTAGTGTTAGTTACAAATAAGTCATCACCAACAATTTGTATTTTATCGCCTAACAAATCAGTCTGGTATTTAAAGCCGTCCCAATCAGACTCATCTAAACCATCTTCAATTGATATAATTGGATATTCTTTACATAATTCGCCTAAGAAATCAGAGAATTGCTCAGAAGTGAATTGCTTGCCTTCACCTTTAAGGTCGTAAATACCTTTATCAGCATCGTAGAATTCTGAAGCAGCACAGTCCATCGCCAAAGTAACATCTTTACCCAATTCATAACCAGCAGCAGCAACCGCTTCTTTAATTACCGCTAATGCATCAGCATTTGAAGCTAAATCAGGAGCAAAACCACCTTCATCACCAACAGCGGTGCTTAAGCCTTTAGAAGACAACACTTTTTTCAGTGCATGAAATATTTCCGCGCCCATACGTAATGCTTCACGGAAGCTTTCAGCACCAACAGGTTGAACCATAAACTCTTGAATATCAACGTTGTTATCTGCGTGCTCACCACCGTTGATAATATTCATCATAGGTAATGGCAAACTATAAACGCCCGGTGTACCGTTCAAATCAGCAATATGCTCAAATAATTGTACGCCTTTGTCCATTGCAGCCGCTTTTGCTACAGCCAATGAAACCGCTAAAATCGCATTAGCACCAAATTTTTCTTTGTTTTCAGTGCCATCTAATTCGATCATAATTTGATCTATGTTTGCTTGTTCTAAAGGATTTTGCCCTATTAATGCCGATGCAATGTCTTTATTAATCGCTGCTACCGCTTTTAAAACACCTTTTCCTAAATAACGAGCTTTGTCGCCATCACGTAACTCCAACGCTTCACGTGAACCCGTTGATGCACCAGAAGGTGCAGCAGCACGGCCCCAAGAGCCAGACTCAAGATAAACGTCGGCTTCAACCGTTGGGTTACCACGAGAGTCCATTATTTCACGTGCAATAATTTTACTGATATTCGACATTGTTGTTCCTTTAAAATTGCGTTCATTAAGCTGATGAACGATAAAGTTGAATTTTTTAACGCTTTAAACTTTGTGTTTAAAGTTAATAACTATTTTCTAATAACTAAAAGTTTTAAAAAATTTAAAACGCTAAAACAAAAACCGCAGCACTTAGCCACGGTTTTGTTAGTTGATAATTTAACTTGATTGCTGCTTTTGTTGCTCATAAGAGGCTGCTACAAAACTTTTAAACAATGGGTGTCCATCTCGCGGAGTTGAATTAAACTCAGGATGGAACTGCCCTGCAATGAACCAAGGGTGATCTGGAATTTCGATCATTTCAACTAAACTTTTATCCGCAGAAAAGCCAGAGAACACTAAGCCAGCTTCGCTTAATTGATCCCTGTAGTTATTATTTACCTCAAAACGATGACGGTGTCTTTCTTTAATTGTTTCACTACCATATACGTCATATGCTCTAGAACCTTTCACAAGGTGACACAATTGAGCGCCTAAACGCATCGTGCCGCCTAAATCTGAATTTTCGGTACGGTATTCAACTTGTCCTTCTTTATCTAACCATTCGCTGATCAAACCAATAACAGGATGAATAGTGGCCGGATTAAATTCAGTACTATGAGCTTCAGGTATACCGACGACGTTACGTGCATATTCAATTAACGCAACTTGCATACCTAAACAAATACCTAAGTAAGGCACTTTATTTTCACGGGCATATTTAGCGGCTAAAATTTTACCTTCTATACCACGTTCACCGAAACCACCAGGTACTAGAATAGCGTCGAGGCCATTTAAAATGTCGACACCTTTAATTTCTAAGTCTTGGGAGTCAACATAGATAATTTTTACCTTCACCTGATTTTTCAAACCTGCATGTTTTAATGCTTCATTTACTGATTTATAGGCATCTGGTAACTCAATGTATTTACCTACCATTCCAATTCTGACTTCGCCAATCGGGTTAGCTTCCTGATAAAGCACTTTTTCCCATTCAGATAAATCAGCTTCCGGTACATCAAGACCAAAACGTTTAACCACTAAATCATCAGTACCTTGTGATTTTAATAACGCTGGTACTTTATAAATACTGTCTACGTCACGCATAGAAATTACCGCTTTTTCTGCCACGTTAGTGAAAAGCGCAATTTTAGCCCGTTCATTATTTGGAATAACTCTCTCTGAGCGACAAACTAAAATGTCAGGAAAAATACCAAGTGAGCGTAATTCTTTAACAGAATGCTGAGTTGGTTTGGTCTTTATTTCACCCGCAGCGGCCAGATAAGGCACTAAGGTTAAATGCATGAACATCGCGCGCTCACGCCCTACTTCTGTTGCCAGTTGACGAATAGCTTCAAGGAAAGGTTGAGATTCTATATCACCTACTGTTCCGCCTATTTCAACCATGGCGATGTCATAACCTTCAGCACCTTCAACTACCCGACGTTTAATGTCATTGGTAATATGAGGAATAACTTGAATAGTCGCGCCTAAAAACTCACCTTTACGTTCACGGGCAAGAATATCTTGATAAATACGACCTGTAGTAAAGTTGTTACGTTTAGTCATTTTGGTACGAATGAAACGTTCGTAATGACCTAAATCAAGATCAGTTTCAGCGCCATCTTCCGTAACAAATACTTCACCATGCTGGATCGGGCTCATTGTGCCGGGATCCACATTTATATAAGGGTCAAGCTTAAGCATAGTAACTTTTAAACCACGTGCTTCTAAAATTGCGGCAAGTGAAGCTGCAGCAATACCTTTACCAAGAGACGATACTACGCCGCCAGTTACAAAAATATATCGAGTTGTCATGTGATACCAAAAGTTAGGATGGACGGATTTTTTTGCTAATAATTTTGCTAAAAGTGAAACCCTGTAGGCTACTTTTGAAAAAAGTAATACTGGTTAAGAAATCTAGCTGGACGGGAAAGCATTATACTCAAAAACCCCCCTAACAACAATAAGAAGTAGTCTAAAATAAAAAAATATCCTTATTCAAAATTTTCATTATTTATATCGTTTAGCCTACATTCCGCACATTTAAGGTATTGATTTAAATGGACTTTAAAAGTCATAAAATGTAGCCATGTATTTGTGT
>JABSOJ010000305.1 GCA_013216005.1 Alteromonadaceae bacterium
ATTACGGCAAGAGGCTTTAGAATAGCGAAAGAGTTCATTCTAAGTGGTTAAAATGAACTCCGAAACTTGAGTTATTATATTAGTTGATTGTGTAATAAATACGGACCAAATGCGTAACAAATGTGCAAGTTTTTGAAACCTCGGTATACAGAGATTAAAAAAACCGTTTATAATGCAGCCATTAAAGCAGTTGAGGTTTTTTCATGAAAGTATGTGGTGTTGAATTAAAAGGTAATGACGCGATTCTTTGTATTATGGCGTTAGAAAATGGTTTGTACGATATTCCAAAAACACGGGTACAAAAAGTAAGTTTACTTGATGTAGGTGATGCAGAGGCTGTGCAAAAATTTCAGTTTACTGTGGCTAAATTCATGGAAGATTATACAGTCGATAAAGTTATTATCAAAGGGCGTGCCTTAAAAGGTAAGTTTGCCGGTGGTCCGGTAGGTTTTAAAATGGAAGCAGCCATTCAATTGATTGAAGATTTACCGGTTGAAATTTTAGCAGGTAGTTTTATTAAAAAAACATTAGCTAAAAATCAGGTTACGATAGATTTTCGTGATACGGGTTTAAAACAATTTCAAGAGCAGGCGTTCAATACTGCATTTGGTTATTTGGCAAGTAGTTAAAAGCTATTTGTTGCTATTGCTATTATTCGCTGTAGTAAGGGGGATAAGACAATAAATTAAAGGCCACTTAATGTGGCCTTTATTATTTTTGAAGTGTTAGTTTAAGATATTAGTCGTTAAACAATTTCTTCGTTACTATTTTATCGTTACTATTTCTTCGCTACTATTTCTTAGTTAAGCCACGACGTTCCAGTAATGGTGCAACTTTAGGATCTTGTCCTCTGAAACGGCGATACATTAATGCCGGATCTTCAGAACCACCTGTTTCTAAAACATGCTTACGGTATAATTCAGCCGTTTTCTGATCAAATATGCCGTTTTCTTTAAAAGCTAACCAAGTATCAGCATCATAAATGTTTGACCAGATATAACCATAATAACTGGCTGAATAACCACCAGAGAAGATGTGGCTGTAATAACCTGTACGATATCTAGGTGCTATTTCTTCAATTAAGCCAATTTTCTTTAATAATTTTTGTTCAAAAGCATTAGCATCTTGAATTTCTGCGGTTTCTAATGAATGCCAGCTCATATCCAGTAATGCAGCAGCCACGTATTCTGTCGTACCAAAGCCTTGGTTAAATTTACCTGAAGCCTGAATTTTTTCAACCAGCGCTTGAGGAATAACTTCACCCGTTTGATAGTGTTTAGCAAAGTTGGCTAATACTTCAGGCTCTGTCATCCAGTTTTCCATTACTTGTGATGGATATTCTACGTAATCACGCGGAAGAGACGTTCCTGTTTGTGAGCGGTAGTAACCGTCAGAAAGTAATCCTTGAATAGCATGACCAAATTCATGAAATAAAGTTGATGCTTGATCAAAGGTTAATAATGTTGGTTGATCACCTACCGGGCGAGGGTAGTTTAAAACGTTGTAGATAATTGGAGTAATGTCTTCACCGTACATACGGTATTGTTTACGGAAACTGCTCATCCAGGCACCACCGCGTTTGCTTTCGCGTACAAAGTGGTCAGTCATATAAATGCCAATGTAGCTGCCGTCTTTGTCGGTTACTTCAAACGTACGTACATCTTCATGGTATTTAGGTAAATCGAAACGTTCTTTAAAGGTTACGCCCCAAAGTTTTTCAGCAGTAAAGAATACGCCTTTTAAAGTCGCTTCTAATGAAAAATAGGGTTTGGTTTCTGCTGCATCGATATCGTAACGATCTTTACGGATTTTTTCTGAATAATACCACCAATCCCAGGCGGCAACTTTGAATTTTCCACCTTTTGCGTCAATCATTTTTTGGATGTCTGCGCGTTCTTCTTTTGCTTGCTTAAGTGCAGCAGGCCAAACTTGATCTAATAATTTGAAAACGTTTTCAGGTGTTTTTGCTGTAGCGTTTTCTAAAATAAAATTGGCGTGGCTTTTATAACCTAACAATTTAGCTTTTTGAAAACGTAAACTTGCCATTTTGGCAGCGATTTTCTGGTTGTTAAACTCATTCTCGTTGTCACCGCGCATGGTGTAACCGTTATAAATGGTTTCACGTAGTTTACGGTTGGTAGAGTAGGTTAAGAAAGGGTTTTTACTCGGGCGATGTGAAGTGAATACCCACTTACCTTCATGACCTCTTTCAGAAGCTGTTACTGCTGCAGCGGCAATAATATCGTCGGGTAAACCAGCTAAATCTGATTTGTTATCAATAACCATTTCAAAGTTGTTGGTTTCACTTAATAAGTTTTCACCAAACTTTAAGCTTAATTTACTTAATTGTTCGTTAAAGCTTCTTAGTTCAACTTTATCTTGTTCGTTTAAGTTAGCGCCGCCACGAACAAAACTTTTGTAAGTTGTTTCAAGTAATGTCAGTTCATTCGGCTTTAAATGAAGGTGTGATTTTTGTTGGTAAACCGCTTTAACTCTGGCGAATAAAGCATCATTTAATGCAATATCATCACCTAGTGCAGAAAGTTTTGGAGAAGCTTCTGCTGCAATTGCCCGCATTTGTTCATCAGACATTGAACCAGTTAAACCATAAAATACATTAGTGACGTTATTTAAAAAGTCACCCGTTTTTTCCATTGCGACAATTGTATTTTCAAAGGTAGCTTTGGCAGGGTTATTGGCAATCAGGTTAATTTCTTTTTTGTTTAACTCAATGCCATGATTAATCGCGGGTAAATAATGATCCTTTTTGATTTTATCAAAAGGAGGCATGCCGTAAGGTGTAGAAAATTCACTTAAAAATGGATTGTCTTGATCGATTTTTTTATTGTTATTTTTTTCTTGAACGACTTGCGTAGTAATTTCGTTGACATTACCAGACTGGCAGCCTGCTAAAGCTAAACTTACAGCGATAGTCAAAGGGGCAATAATACTAGGTTTCATTTTAATTCCTAAAAGTTTTTATTCATACACTATACCCGTAACCCGTACGACTTGGAAATATGGTCTATGATATTTGGTGCAGATTTGCTTTGTTGTAATAACACAAAATAAATAATCGGTAATTTTATGGTTTATATTAACAAAACAAGCTGTCATTAATTCTATGATCAGAACTTGTTGCATACAAGTGACTTAAAGCTAAATACGACAAAATGCATCATTTTCGAGATTAAGTAGTTAACAATACATTAACATTTGTTAAAGATTATTGATAAAGAGTTGTGTTATTGATAAAGCGTTGGGTTAAGACAATTGGCATAAAATTAACGTTTATGCTTTTAAAATATAAAAGAACATGATTTAATCACCCATATAACTAGTCAGACCAGTGATCAAAAAGAATTTTGGAGAATAAATAATGCCTGAATATAAAGCACCCGTTCGAGATATAAAGTTTGTCATGCAAGAGTTATTTGATTGTGATTCACATTATCAACAATTAGGTTATGAAGATGCCACGATAGATATGGTTGATGCCATTATAGG
The DNA here is from genome assembly GCA_013216005.1 of Alteromonadaceae bacterium. Taxonomy (GTDB): domain Bacteria; phylum Pseudomonadota; class Gammaproteobacteria; order Enterobacterales; family Alteromonadaceae; genus JABSOI01. Next base: position 3,508 of record JABSOJ010000305.1, read on the forward strand.
TGAAGCTGCAAAATTTACTGAGCAGGTTGTTGCTCCAATCAATCAAATTGGTGATGAACAAGGTTGTACCTGGTCTGACGGTGAAGTTAAAACCCCTGACGGTTTTAAAGAAGCTTATGCGCAATATGTTGAAGGGGGCTGGCCAACGTTGGCTCAGTCAACTGAATTCGGTGGTCAGGGTTTACCTCATTCTTTAAATTCATCCATTATTGAATTATTTTCAGGTGCTAACCATAGTTTTGCTATGTATCCGGGATTAAGTCACGGCGCTTTGGCAACTATTGAAGCGCATGGCAGTGATTTGCAAAAAGACATGTTTATGCCAAAACTTGTTGAAGGTTCCTGGACAGGAACAATGTGCTTAACTGAATCACATTGTGGTACTGATTTAGGTATGTTGCGTACTAAAGCTGAAGCTAACGAAGATGGCAGTTATTCGATTACGGGTACTAAAATCTTTATTTCTGCGGGCGAGCATGATTTATCAGATAATATTCTCCATATTGTTATCGCAAGACTTCCTGGTTCACCGGAAGGTAGTAAAGGTATTTCATTATTCATTGTCCCTAAATTCAGTGTTACTGCTGAAGGTGAGCTTGACGGTGAAAACACCAGAAATGGTGTTAGTTGTGGTTCAATAGAACATAAAATGGGGATCAATGCCAATGCGACTTGTGTGATCAATTTTGATGGTGCGAAGGGGTATTTAATTGGTGAACAAAATCGCGGCTTAAATTGTATGTTCACCTTTATGAATGCTGCACGATTAGGTGTTGCCAATGAAGGTGTTGCCGCAGCAGAAGCGTCTTTTCAAGGTGCACTTGCTTACGCACAAGACCGGTTACAAATGCGTTCATTAAGTGGCATTAAAAATCCGGAAGGGCCAGCTGATCCTATTATTGTTCATCCTGATGTTCGTCGGATGTTATTAACGCAAAAATCAATTGCTGAAGGTGGTCGTGCATTAGTTGCTTATTTAGCACAGTTGGTTGATGTGTCTCACGCTGAAAAAGATGAAGCTAAAAAAGCGGTTGCAGAAAGCAAATTAGCACTGTTAACGCCTATTGCTAAAGCCTTTTTGACTGAACTGGGTTTAGAATGTACCAGCCACGGTGTACAAGTTTTTGGTGGACACGGTTTCATTAAAGAATGGGGCATGGAACAACTGATGCGTGATACTAAAATCAGTTGTTTATATGAAGGTACTACCGGTATTCAGGCGCTTGATCTTTTAGCGCGTAAAATACTTGGCAGTAAAGGTGAAATATTAAAACCTTTTGCTGAGGAAGTTACCGCTTTTTGCCTTCAAAATATAGCTGACGCTGATATGGCTGAGTTTGTTAAGCCTATTATGATGTTTGCTGAACAATGGCAAAAATTGACTCAAAGCATTGGCGTAAAGGCACAAACTAACCGTGATGAAATTGGTGGTGCTTCGGTAGATTACTTAATGTATTCAGGTTATTTATCTTTAGCTTATTTCTGGGCTAAAATGGCAAAAGTTGCTCAAGATAAATTAGCAAGTGATTGTGAAGAGAAAGCATTTTATCAAGCAAAAATTCAAACAGCTCAGTTCTATTTCCAACGTATATTACCACGTGCTCATGGTCATGCTGCTTGTATTGAAAATGGTGCAGAATCAATGATGGCAATGGATTCTGAACATTTTTCTTTTTAACGAATCCTGAAGTTGCAGTCTCAGATTGCTTGGCTATAATTCAGAAATTTAAAAGGAAGCTAATAGCTTCCTTTTTTTTTATGTTTGCCCAGCAAAGCTGGCAAACCCGCCTACTTGAAAGATAGTGGGATCACCCTGACTAAGGGGAAG
>JABSOJ010000306.1 GCA_013216005.1 Alteromonadaceae bacterium
CGTGCCACATCCATTCAGTATATCTTTGATGTCATCGCTATCCGTCTGTATGTTCCAATAATTCGAGAATATTAAATTAAGCTCGGTAGTGATAAAAAAAGCCCAGTCTATTTGTAACAAAATAATTCAGTTTTTTAAAGCAGTTCTTAGTGAACTAGTTTAGACTATAACTAACTCTTTAAATTCGTCATTTTGGAGGGTGTTAGCGTATTTTTGAGAAATATTTACTTTGAACCACGTAAAATAAAGGAATGTCAGATCTTTCACTTTGCATCATATGATGCTGATTTAAAAATGCGAGATATTGATCAATATTAATAAAAACAAGGATTATGCATATGACAAGTTTTATAAAAAAGCACTGGGTAAAAATATTATTATTGCTTATGTTTTTAAGTTTGATATTTTCAATTTTTTCTGTGTATCACACAACTGTACAATACGATGATAAGGATCCGAATCGAGGTGCAGTTATTATTGAGAAAACGTCATTTGGTGATGGGTTTGACAAAATATATCCAAGTCCTGATTTTAAAGATTGGGATACTGCTCAAACTTGGCAAGGATGGACGCCTGAACAAAGTATGTGGTATTACAATACAACACAGGGTTCAGATTTACTTCCGTATGACTTTTTCTTAGAGCTAGAGCAAAAGAATTCAAAAGAGTTATTCCGTTCAGTAGCAAATGTAGATGAATATCGATACATTGCACAAAAGCAAACAGACAGCAATCCTGATGGATTACCTTTGGGTTTTGTAAAAGACGTATATAAAGGTAAAGAATATTTAGGTTTTACCTGTTCTGCCTGCCACGCTTCCCAGATTGTATATAACAGAGTCGCGATCAGAGTTGATGGTGCACCTGCCATGTCGGATATGGATACTTTTTTGGTTGACATGCAATACGCTATTAAGCACACACTCACAACGCCTGAAAAATTAGCCTCTTTTACTAAAAGAGTAGTAGCGAGAGGGAATTTTGAATCAGTAGAGGAAGTTAAAACAAAGCTTGAAGATACAAAAACTAACCTATTTTTGTACAATAAAATTAATGAAACTGATGTTAAGTATGGTTATGCGCGGTTAGACGCTTTCGGTCGTATATTTAACCGGGTTTTACAGCATGTTATGAATAAAGATGAAATTCATAACCTGTTAAAAGAAGTGTTGAGTCAGGAAGAATCTGACGAGATCATAAAGACGATTGACAGTAAAATTATTTCAAATAAACAATTTGATCATTTATTTAAGCGTATTCAACCTTTGCTTGATGGTGAGCAGTTACTTAAATTACGTAACGCAATTTTTAATCCGCCGGATGCACCAGTCAGCTACCCTTTCCTTTGGGATACACCACAGCATGGTTATGTTCAGTGGAACGGTATTGCAGATAATGGTGGTGTCGGTCCTTTAGGTCGTAATGCGGGGGAAGTATTAGGGGTTTTTGGAACATTAGACTGGATAGAAGAATCCGATCCTTCTTTTATTAGGAAATTCCTACTGTCTGCAGCAGGGCAGAGCAAACAAGCAAACGGAAAATATGTGAGTTTTGAGTCTTCTGTTGATGTGACTAATTTGCGTTTAATTGAAGAACAACTGAAATCATTACATTCTCCACTGTGGCCAGAAGCCGTATTACCTAAAATAGACCAGCAGCTTGCGAAAACGGGTGAACCCATTTTCAAAAACTATTGTTCTAGTTGCCACTTACCAATAGATCGCACCGATCCTATGCGACGTGTTGTTGGCCAGTTTGACAAGTTAAGTGATATTGGTACAGATAAAAAAATGGCAATGAACAGTGTCACAGCTCAAGGTTATTCAGGTATTTTAAGAGGGAATTATGTTGATGTTGGCCCGGGTAATGTGTACGTTCAGAAAAAAATGCCCGTTGCAACCTTGTTAACGTCAGCCGTAAAAAATGTCGTGTTAACCCCAGATCCAGATAAATTGTTCTTTCAAGGCTGGTTTGTTTGGGTGTCTAACATGTGGAAGAGTAAGACAGAGAACACGGTAAAATCCACTTTAAAACAAGGTACTCATGACTTAAAAACTCGGATAGCTCCTTATGCCGATTTAACTGCTTATAAAGGTCGCCCATTAAACGGTATTTGGGCAACAGCACCCTATTTGCATAATGGTTATGTGCCAACACACTATGAATTATTGTTACCTAAAAAGCGTCCAGGCGATCCTGAAATGGGTGAATATCGTCCTGATGAATTTTGGCTGGGAAGTCGTCAATTCGATCCAGTAAAGGTAGGTTTTATTACTAAAGCGGGGCAAGGAAGTAAATTTATAACCCATTTAAAAGCAAATGGTAATGAAGGGCATGAATACGCTGCGGGTATAACCGCTCAACGTGATGGCAAAGTATTGCCAGCATTGGATAAAGCGAAAAGAATGGCTTTAGTCGAATATCTAAAAACCCTTTAAATTTGAAGATAAGATAACTTTAATATTGAAGATAAAACAATAAAGCCTGGTTAATAAACCAGGCTTTATTGTTTGTGTTTCTATTTGCAAATAATTACAATCAGTTTAAATATTAGTTGTGATTGTTTAAGTAAAGTAAAAATAATTATTTACTCAATAACTTAACTTTGATTTCAACTTTTTTTCCAGCTTTGTTCGCTATAAGGTGTCCATTTCTCCACTACATGTTCATAATCTTTATCTAAAATCCAAGGGGCGTATTCGTTCTTCGGATTGTTGGCGCGATCAATAACACTTTGGTGTATTCTTGGTTTACCGTATTTTTTAACATCCCAGTCACGAATCTCTTTAGGATACAATTTGGTGAGCCTGGTTCCCCGGGAGTCTCCCATAACACCATCTGCGTTTTCTTTAACGTCTACATCATATTTATCATAAATTAATAGCCCCTTATCAACCGCCATTTCAGTCATCCAAATAAAAGGGATATCCGATAAACCATGGTGTTCATAGCCTCCGCCTACATCTGTATGCATCCCGCTAAACCATACCTGAGTTAGTGACTGTCCTTCCTGAATGTCAGTTTTCCAAATTTTTGGTAAAAAAGTCTTTCTTTCATCATCTAAAGCTAATGCATGGTAGGCATGTTTGACACTTTTACTTAAACGAAAATCATGAAATTTATGTGAAAAAAACTTTATTTTGTTAAAAAAAGTATTTGCACTCGGAATCGGTAACCCCAAAGCGGAAACCGTATCGTAGCATCCTAAAAATTGAATTTCTGCCCAAATATTATGATGTTTTTTGATAAATTCTTTGGCTTTTGTTTCACGTTTGTCGGAATTTTTTATCTTGTAAATTTTAAAGGCTCTTGCTATTAATTCCGGACGAGATTGAGGCAAGATCCCAAAGTAGTGGATAAAACTTGAAAGACTTCGCATAGTGGCAGCCCCGCGACTAAAACCAAACAGAAAAATTTTATCTCCAATTTTATAATTATCAAAAATAAACCGATAACATTCCAAAATATTTTGAGATATTCCCATACCTCCTATACTACCTGTTATTTTATTCCAGCCTGTTCCCAGACCAGCATCATAGAATGTCACCTGCTCTTTAGAGCGATTTTCAACTATGCTAAAAAGCTTATAAATATTGGTGTTATGGCCTTTTCCACCCTCTTGACCAGTAGCGTCAGAGAATATTACGATATTTTTTGACATTTCATTTCCTTATTAAAATTTTTTAAACGTATATTTCGCTAGATGTGTCTGATAGCAGAGATATTTAAAATCCCTTCTTTATAGCGTAATGCTATTTCCCAAAAAAAGCTAGTAAAGTTAATAGTTTATTAAGTTAGATCAGTAAATTATGGCTCTGTGTTTTCTATGGAAATGATTTGTTTTCGGTTAATTGCGGCAAGGGACGATGCTATATAAATATTTAATCATCATGGAACATAAATTTATCCATTAAAATACGATCAATAGTGGTATTCACGAGCAGGCCTGATTAGTGTCCATCCCGAAACGGATTGACACTATCTGGGGACCATAAGATACCGTTATTTAGAATGATTTAACCCAATTGTGTTGATTGTTTTATAAGATGATACCACCTGAAACCAATTGACTTTACATATTGAATATAATAGTGTTCTTCCAGTTTTACCCATTGCCAATCTAGGAGTTCTTCCCATAGACAGCAATGTTAGTGATGTTCATTTGTATTTAATAATTTAACTCTAATAAAGGATTTATAATGAGTAATAATAGCAATTCATTCGAAGAAATCGCAGACTTGACCAAAGAGCAGAACGACATTAAGCAACTTGCAGATATTACACAAGAATTGCTTGATAAGCGTTATGCTTCGCAAAATAAAAATGTACTTCGAGGGGTTCACCCTAAATCGCATGGGTGCGTGAAGGCAAAATTCAAAATTAACCAAAATATTGCAACAAAGTATCAGGTTGGCTTGTTTTCCATACCTGATAAAGAGTACGAGGCACTGATCCGTTTCTCAAATGCAACCTCGGTTGTCGGACATGATTTAGATAATAAGGAGAATTTAAGTCGGGGCATGGCAATCAAAGTATTGGATGTTGCGGGTGATGAACCATTTCTACAAAATGATCAAGGTGCCAGAAATCAGGATTTTCTAATGATCAATACGGCCTCTTTTGCCTTTGTTGATATACCTGATTATTTGCAACTTAATAAAATTCTGCTGGAAAATAATGATGATCCGTCAGCATTTTTTGCGCCTTTAGTTGATCCTGCAACCTGTCCTGCGGGGGTGATATCATCCTTCAAGGTTGTTAAAGAAATTGAATCTAAGCCGGTAGAAAATCCGTTGGGAGTACAATATTTTGGTGCGGCGCCCTTTTTGTTTGGGCCCGATAACGTTATGAGGTTCTCTGTTATTCCTTGTAATGGGGTAAAACCACAGCAGGTTTCTCTGGATGCAACAGAAAATTACCTAAATGATGCTTTAATCTCTGATATGGAAAAACAGGAGGAAATCAGTTTTGATTTTATGGTGCAGGTTCGTGATAAAGGTGAAACTGATCTAGGCATTGAGGATGCGACAAAACGTTGGGATGAACAGGATTTTCCATTCATTTCAATTGCTAAAGTGACTATTTATGCTCCTCAATCGGATCTCGATAGTGTTGAAAGTGAAGCTGATTGTGAAAATTTAATTTTTACGCCCTGGCATTCTTTAGTCTCTCATCAGCCTTTGGGCGGGATAAACCGTTTGCGTCAGGATGTATATAATAGATCTTCCACCCATAGGGGGGCCGATGATCCGGGTGCAATTTGTAGATTTGCCCGTAGACACGACCACAGTGAATTTAAAGGTGGCAACAGTATTACTGATCTTCCTCATTCTGA
>JABSOJ010000307.1 GCA_013216005.1 Alteromonadaceae bacterium
GGTTTAGTCGCGTTTTAAAAAATAAACGCCTGATAAATCAGGCGTTTTTACTTGCTTTGAGTGGTGGAGCGGGGGGGAATCGAAACCCCCAGTTTTTTATTTTGATTGATTATATTTTCGAGTTATCCAACTTATAGCACATACTAAATGTGCATCGTTGAGTGCATCAAATTAAAATATAAAGTTTTATATTCTAGTCTACCATTCTCGTGATGTTCATAATCTCACCGGCTATGATAAAATGCACAAAGTGAACATTATTGGTTATTCTTATCGTTATATTGGGTTGATTTAAATTGGATGATGTTTTTGAGGCTGAAATAATCAATTATAGAAACATTGATTAGATTAGCTAAATTTGCTGTTTAACATTTATAAATGAATAATTAACAAATTCCAGTATAATTTTATATTGAGGTTCATGGAATGTGTAAGTGCTGTCATGTATAATCCCGCAACTTCGTAAAGCCTATGCTTTACCATTTTTCAAAGCACCAAGGTGTGACATGCATGACAGTTGAACAATTTAATCCTAAACAAACGACCACTCTTGAAACCCCTAAAAAGGTATTGGCAGAGCAAAGTACACCCAAAAATAAGGGTAAAAATAGCCGTGTTGGCTTCATCTCCTTAGGGTGCCCGAAAAATTTGGTAGATTCTGAACGTATCCTCACTCAACTGAGAACAGAAGGTTACGATGTAACAAACAGTTACGATGATGCTGATTTAGTGATTGTTAATACCTGTGGTTTTATCGGCAGTGCGGTACAAGAGTCTCTTGACACTATAGGTGAAGCGTTAGCAGAGAATGGTAAAGTTTTGGTTACCGGTTGTCTAGGCGCTAAGAAAGATGAAATTATTGAATTGCATCCTAATGTTTTAGGTGTTACTGGTCCTCATGCTTATGATGAAGTTTTGAGTCAGGTACATCAGCATGTAGCTAAACCTGAGCATAATCCGTTTATTGATTTAGTGCCTGATCAGGGAGTTAAATTAACGCCTAAACATTACGCTTATTTAAAAATATCAGAAGGCTGTAATCATAGATGTACCTTTTGTATTATTCCATCGATGCGTGGTGATTTAGACTCCCGTCCTGTAGGTGATGTATTAGGGGAAGCGCAACTATTAGTGAAAGCCGGTGTAAAAGAGTTATTGGTTATTTCACAAGATACCTCAGCTTATGGCGTTGATGTTAAACATAAATTAGACTTTTATGAAGGCATGCCAGTAAAAACTCATATGCAGCAATTATGTGAAGAGCTTGCCAAGCAGGGCGTTTGGGTTCGTTTACATTATGTTTATCCTTATCCGCATGTCGATAAAATTATTCCATTAATGGCAGAAGGTAAAATATTGCCTTATTTAGACATACCTTTTCAGCATGCCAATAAACGTATTCTCAAATTAATGAAACGTCCCGGCAGTTCTGAACGTGTATTGGAACGTATTCAAAAATGGCGTGAAATTTGTCCTGAGCTTGTTATTCGTTCCACTTTTATTGTAGGTTTTCCGGGTGAAACAGAAGAAGAGTTTCAGGAGTTATTAGACTTTTTGACGGAAGCACAGTTAGACAGAGTAGGGTGTTTTATTTATTCGCCGGTTAAAGGTGCTAAAGCAAATGAATTACCAGATCCTGTGGCTGAAGACGTTCAAGAAGAACGTTTACAACGTTTTATGGCGGTTCAGGCTGAAATTAGCGCTGCAAAATTACAAGCTAGAATCGGTCAGGAATATCTGATATTAATTGACGAAGTGAATGGCGAAGGTGCTGTTGGACGTAGTTATATGGACGCGCCAGAGATTGACGGTAAAGTGTATTTAACAGATGAATTTGACGTAAAACCGGGTGATCAAGTCTGGGTACAAATAATTCACGCGGATGAACATGATATTTGGGGCGTGAGGGTAGAAGATTAGTTTTAACTTTTAGTCTTAAGTTGGAGTTAGAAGTTGTAGCCTTAAGTGCTAGCCGTAAAGGTGGCTAGTTAAGGCTACATTGAATTTTCGCTATGCTTTTAGCAATTTAATAAACATTAAAGTTTAGGTATGCGAATTTTCTTTTCTTCTGATTCACGGTAAATGACTAAAGTTTTACCTATTACTTGAATTTTTGTGGCGTTTGTTTCGCGACAAATAGCTTCAACGATTAAACTTTTAGTTTCACGGTCGTCAGTAGGAATTTTTACTTTTATTAATTCGTGGTGATTAAGTGCATAATCAATTTCAGCGACAACGGCTTCAGTTAAGCCATTGTTACCCAGTAAAACAACGGGTTTAAGTGGGTGTGCAACACCTTTAAGATGCTGGATTTGTTTTTTATTTAGGTTCATTAACAATTTTCGTTACAAGTTAGCTTGAATTATCGCTATTTTACCTCCATCTTGTTTGTAATACTAATAAAAGCATTTAAATTCTTTTTTAAATACTTTCTAAAATAAGTGTTTTAGGTAAATGAGCAAAAAAAAGCTAAGTAACAGTAGTACTCGTTGGATGCAGGAACATTTTGATGATGAGTATGTGAAAAAAGCACAAAAATTAGGTTTACGATCACGTGCAGTTTTCAAAATAGAAGAAATTAATAACAAGGATAAGTTGATCAAACCGGGTATGAAAGTTGTTGATTTAGGAGCGGCTCCCGGCGGATGGTCAGAATATGCGGTAAAAGCGGTTGGAGATAAAGGGCAGGTTGTTGCTTGCGATATTTTGTCGATGGATCCAATTGCTGGCGTGGACTTTCTTCAAGGTGATTTTCGTGAAGAAGTTGTGCTTGATGCATTGTTGAATCGAATTGATGGTAAAAATATTGATGTAGTTATGTCAGATATGGCTGCTAATATGACAGGAAATGAAAGTGCAGATTCTGCGCGTAGTATGTATCTTGTTGAATTAGCGTTAGAAATGTGTCATCAAGTGTTGAAGAAAAAAGGCTCGTTTGTCGTAAAAGTTTTTCAGGGTGAAGGTTTTGAGCAATTTATAAAGGAGACGCGTGCTGTGTTCTCTAGTGTAAAAACGCGAAAACCGCAATCTTCCCGTTCACGATCACGAGAAGTATATTTGGTAGCTACAGGCTTCAAATTATAGTAGATTAGGCAGAATATTGATCTTACGCGTTTATTGGTAAGGTTAAACACAGTTTTATATTATAAACAGCAGAGGTCATTAAGTTGAGCGATATGGCAAAAAATCTTATTTTGTGGTTAGTGATAGCCGTGGTATTAATGTCGGTATTTCAGAGTTTCACTCCGAGCAGTACCAATGAACAGCAGGTTGATTACAGCAGTTTTATTAATGATGTACAGCGAGGACAAGTACGTGAAGTTATTGTCGGGAGAAACGGTGTTATTCAAGGCGTAAAGAGTAGCGGTGAAAGCTTTGTTACTGTTATTCCCGGTGTTCATGATCGTGATTTAATCAATGATTTATCCAAAAATGGTGTTAGAGCTTCAGGTGAATTACAGGAAGAAACCAGCTTTTTAACGACTATATTTATCTCATGGTTCCCTATGATCTTGTTGATTGGTGTGTGGATATTTTTCATGCGTCAAATGCAAGGTGGTGGTGGTAAAGGGGCTATGTCTTTTGGGAAGTCTAAAGCACGCTTGTTAGGTGAAGACCAGATTAAAACGACTTTTGGTGATGTTGCAGGTTGTGATGAAGCAAAAGAAGAAGTTGCTGAGTTAGTTGATTATTTAAAAGACCCGTCTAAGTTTCAGAAGCTTGGTGGTCGTATTCCGTCAGGCATTTTACTTGTTGGTCAGCCAGGTACAGGTAAAACTTTATTGGCAAAAGCGATTGCCGGTGAAGCTAAAGTACCATTTTTCACTATTTCGGGTTCAGATTTTGTTGAAATGTTTGTTGGTGTAGGTGCATCTCGTGTACGTGACATGTTTGAACAAGCTAAAAAATCAGCGCCTTGTATTATCTTTATCGATGAAATTGATGCGGTTGGTCGCCAACGTGGTGCTGGTTTAGGTGGTGGTCATGATGAACGTGAACAAACCTTGAACCAAATGCTGGTTGAAATGGATGGTTTTGAGGGCAATGAAGGCGTTATCGTTATCGCTGCGACTAACCGTCCTGATGTATTGGATCCAGCATTATTACGTCCTGGTCGTTTTGACCGTCAAGTAACCGTTGGTTTACCTGATATTCGTGGTCGTGAACAAATTTTAAAAGTACATATGCGTAAAGTACCATTAGCCGACGATGTTAAAGCATCGGTTATTGCCCGCGGCACTCCTGGTTTTTCTGGTGCCGACTTAGCTAACTTAGTTAATGAAGCTGCATTGTGTGCTGCCCGTACTTCTCGTCGTGTTGTTAGCATGAGTGAGTTTGAACAAGCTAAAGATAAAATTATGATGGGCTCAGAGCGTCGTTCAATGGTGATGTCTTATTCTGAAAGAGAAATGACTGCTTACCATGAAGCTGGACACGCCATCGTTGGTCGTTTAGTACCGGATCATGATCCTGTATATAAAGTAAGTATTATTCCTCGTGGTCGTGCATTAGGTGTAACTATGTATTTGCCTGAGCAAGACAGGTTCAGTCATAGTAAACAGCATTTAGAAAGTAATATATCCTCTTTATACGGTGGTCGTGTTGCTGAAGAAATTATTTATGGTGCTGAAAAAGTTTCAACGGGGGCATCGAATGATATTGAGCGTGCAACGAATTTAGCGCGTAAAATGGTGACTCAGTGGGGTTTTTCCGAAAAATTAGGGCCTATGTTGTTTGCTGAAGAAGAGGGTGAAGTGTTTTTGGGCCGTACTTCATCGAAGTCACTGCATATGTCTGATGAAACCGCACGTTTAATTGACGATGAAATCAAAGATTTTATTGAAAGAAACTATCAACGAGCAGAGCAAATCTTAAAAGATAATATGGATGTGTTACATGCGATGAAAGATGCCCTTATGCATTTTGAAACCATTGATGCTGACCAAATTGATGATTTATTGGCTCGTCGTGAAGTACGTCAGCCTAAAGACTTTAGTAAAAAAGATAATGATTCAGATACTGGTTCAAAAACTGGCTCCGGTTCGAAATCTGAAGGTAATGTTTCTAAACCTGAAGTCGAAAAAAAAATTAAGGCAGATTTAGATAACCCAACTGATTTGTCAGCTGAATAAAGTTTGATTTAATTAGAACGCTTACTTAGATCGTTGAGTTGTATTGTTTTAACCCCGTCATTTTGTCGGGGCTTTATTTTATCTATAAAAAATTATTTACGGTAGAATATCTTTAAAATCATATTTTTAGAATATTCTTTAGAGTATTATCTTTAAA
>JABSOJ010000029.1 GCA_013216005.1 Alteromonadaceae bacterium
TTCCAACAATATTAAAAAAGCCAAAAATATAAACGGTAAATTGGTTGAAAATGGTCATATTTCGACAGCCTAGGCTGGTTCTAAGGTAACGGGTTCGAAGGTAACGGGTTCTAACTCACAATTTAATTGAGAGTGCAGATGTTTTTCAAAATTTAACTTATCTAAACGTTGTTCAACTTATCCGACACATTTACTAAATTGAACCTTCAATAAAGCTAACTCAACGCTCAGCGCTTCAATATATTCTTTCATCATTACATCCTGTAATTATTTACCATATTATTTCGATTACTCTCTTGAAGAAAAAATGTAAGAACTTATACCCAAACTACTTTGGAATGCAGTTTGGGCAAAGAATAAAATTATCGATAATGTAACATTAAAGAACCCGAAACATTACCAACTGAGACTTCAGTAATAAATTCATAATCAACATCCTGAAAAAATGTTCGATACTTTTCTGTTGTTGCGTAAACAGCAACACCTTCACTATCAGGATGTTCATCCAAAACAGTATTAACGGCTGCCATTAAGTAATGGCCAAAACCATGGTGCTGATGTAAAGGATGGATAGCAATAAAAGACAACATATGAAACTTTTTAAGTGGTACCGCAGATAAAATTATTTTTTCTTTTTCTATCATCTGCTTGGTACTGAAATATCCTGCACTTAACAACATTTTTAAACGCCAGTGCCAAAACCGTTCAGTGCTAACGCCTTCATTCGGAGCGTTAAGACATGCTACGCCAACCATAGCTTCCCCTAAATACAAACCAACCATTGGTTGTCTTGCTTGCCAAAATGCCCCAAGTTCTTCCCTAATAGCTGCACGTAAGCGTTGTTCATAATCCCCTTTTTTACTTTGAAAAATATCCAGAAAAACAGGATCATCATGATAAGATTGATACAACAAAGACGCTGCTAATTTTAAATCTTCCGCGGTTAAATAAGTGGCTCTGATATCAACGTTATTTTTTTCAGTTACAACTTCACTCATCAATGTACCTCAATATGAATTAGGTTATTATTATTTTTAGCAAACCACAATAGCAGGGATATTCAAATCAGGTCAAACACAATCCACAATCCCCTTAAGTAAGAGTGTACATTCATATTTACTTAAGACGGAATGTAAAAAATCCGTTAGAATATTCCAAATTATATTGAAGGTTATTCAAAAATGTCTATATCTGATGAAATATTCATCATCGCAAATCAACTTGCTAATCAAGGAAAACAGCCTAGCGTCGCCTTAGTTAAAGCAAAATTGAGCCATTCTGTACCACTACCCAAAATTGTTGGTGTTCTAAAGTCGTGGCAACATGATCCAAGCTATATCAGTTTAGACAAAAAACTTGAAAAAGAAAAACCAGTTGAGAAATCCTCTGCAAATTATCCTGAATTAGAACAAATGATAGAAAAAGCTTTAATACCGGTACATCAAGAATTGTCTGAAATTAAAAGTTTATTAAACAAACTTATTAATCAGACAAACGATTAAACATTATTTAATTTTTTAACCCCTATTCTCGCTAAACAAGTAAACAATAATGTTTAATCCTAGGGTGAAATATAATACCAATGGGATTAAATAACTTGTCAACTTACTTAATACAATTGATATGAGGCGACAGTTCACTAATAAATTCAACCAGAGAATTAGCCACTTTTTTGTGAGGTTCACAACCAACTCTTTCAACCCAAACCTCTCCGGTGGCGTTCACAATTGATAAAATATGATCATCTTGATCTGTTACCGCAAAAAAAACAGTAAGCGCCTGTTTCAATTTTGTTTTCATTAATATATGACCAATTATATTCTCTTGCAAACGTTGAAAATCGTCATAATTCCAAGGCAACAATAAACTTAAATTTCCATCTGGGCTTTGTGCATGAACACTATCACCATAAAATGTTGTAAAGTACGTTTTAATATCCGAATGAAGAACGATATCTAATGCTGTTTCAACATTATCAAATTCAAGTTCTTGAGTTGGACGCACAGCTGACCAGAATACTTGTGTTTCATCGTACTTTCCTTGTTGGCACGGTGATATCCAATCTTTATCAAATTCAGCAAAAGGTAGGTGACCATTTATTTCCTGATACTTATTTGAGTAATTTTCGACAAACTGCCACAATATCTCTGATAAATTGCTTTTTGGTGTTTTCATGAAACTAAAAAATCCTATAAAATATAAAAAAAATCACTAGTATTTGACGATTATGACGAATTATAAAGACGCACAAGAACTTAGCAAGTTAACCTTGGGAAAACCAACTGACTATTGCAGTGAATACAACCCAGATTTACTACAAGCGGTACCCAGAAGCCTTAACAGAAATAAACTTGCGTTAACCAACGAAACATTACCTTTTATAGGAGAAGATGTCTGGTACGGTTATGAGTTATCCTGGCTAAATATGAAAGGTAAACCTGTCGTTGCCGTAGCTGAATTTCGTTTTCCCTGTACTAGTGGAAATATTGTTGAATCAAAATCCTTCAAATTATATCTCAACAGCTTTAACCAAACTAAGTTTAATTCAATACAAGATGTTACTGACAAGCTAACGAATGATTTATCCAATACCTCAGGCGCTGAAACAAAAGTTTCCCTTTATCCTGTAGATAACTGCCCTGCTCTACAAATATCATCGAAAAAAGCTATCTGTATTGATGATCTTGATATCACAATTGATAACTACAATCTCAACGCTGATATTTTACAACCGGATGTTCTGGATTCTGAAGTATCACAAGAAAACCATGATGTTATAGAAGAAACCATTGTCAGCCACTTGCTAAAATCAAACTGTCTCATTACGAATCAACCTGATTGGGCAAGTATATATATTGAATATAAAGGTCTCGCTATAAATCATGAAAAAATATTAAAATACCTTATTTCATTCAGACAACATAATGAATTTCATGAACAATGTGTTGAACGAATATTTTGTGATCTTTTAAAATATAATCAGCTTGAGAGTTTAACTGTTTTTACACGTTACACCCGAAGAGGTGGATTAGATATCAACCCTTACCGTAGCAATATCTCATCATCAGCGCCATGTTGCAGAACTTTACGGCAATAGTTTGCAACAGTAATTTACAATAATATTCTAAGCATTATCTTAAGAGCGTACTATAATAATTGTATTGTACAAAATAAATGTAATTTATATCAATTCAAGCGAAAGAATAGCTTATGATGATAAGATTCATTGTGTTACATTAAGAATTATAATTTGCCAGCTTTTCTTAAAAGCCAAAAATTCGGTCTTAAAAATTCAACCGTTTAGGGAAAAATATTATATATGAATGACAAATCGGCGGCAGCGGGACAAATACATGCTCTCAAGCAAAAGCTTGAAACAGTAGTAAAATCATGCTCAACGCTAAAAGATGAACATAAACATAATTCAGATATGTTAATTACCTTTATCGGCAAACTGTCACAAGTTTGCAAAGGTGTTAATTTTGAGCTAGATAATCGTTTGGCTAATTTTCGAGCTCTCATCACAAAATCTGAGCCTATTTCTGAAATTAAAAATCAAATAAGTCTTATATCAAAAATACTTGAACAGCATTCATTAACCAATGATCACCAAATACGTGAAATGCATGAGCAGTTTTTATCTGCCGGCAAAACTTTACAAAAACATAATGGCTTACCCGAGCAATTAAGACGAGAATTACGTAGTTTATTAAAAGATTCCGAGGACAGTAAAGATGCTTTATCGCAATATTTATCCCCGTTTAATCAATTAATTTCATTTTATGATGCTACGTTAAAATCCAAAAGTGGCTTAATAACAGACGAATCGTTGCCAAGTAAAAATAAATCTACTCAAGTAAATTTAATAGTGTTAAAAGAATTTGCCCGTCTTTTAAACCAATTGGAACTATCCAATAAATATAATAAAAAATTAGCACTTATTAAAAAATCTTTATCGAATAAAATATCTCACGAAAAACTACTTCAAAGTTTTTTAGATACCCTAAATCTACTTATCGAAAATTTTAACGAAGAAAAATTAATATCTAAATCGTTCCTTTTTACCCTTAGCAAAACTTTATCAACAGTTCAGACAACGGTAAAAACGACCTTAACAAGCTGTCAGGACTCGCATAAAAAACATAGTCATTTAAATTCTCAATTACAAAATCAAATTATAGAAATGACTAACGTTGTTGATGATGCTACCTCATTATCCGAAATAAAAATCGATATTAATGAAAAACTGCGACATATTGCTAATACGCTGGGGCAAAAAACAAAATTTGAACACAAACAAAATGAAGAACTGAAAACACATCTAAATGACATGACTAATAAAGTATCTACGTTGCAAATTCAAAGTCAATCTTTCGAAAAACGATTACAAGAACAACAGATAAAAAGTATGCTTGATGCTTTAACCAAGTTAAATAATCGTGCAGCATATGATGAGTACTTTGCCAAAGAGATGGTGCGCTATCATCATAAACCGTTTGAATTAGCACTAGTCATCATGGATCTGGATGATTTTAAACGTATTAATGATACCTATGGTCATACTGCTGGCGACAAAACATTACAAGTTATTGCTAAAACATTAAAAACACAATTACCCAAAGAAGCTTTTATCAGCCGCTATGGTGGAGAAGAATTTGTCATTATATTTTCTGGTATAAGTCAAAAAGAATTACTGAATGAGTTAAATGTTTTAAGAGAATATATTGCTCGTTTACCTTTTAAATTTAAAAATACAAAAGTGAGCATTACTACTTCAATCGGTGTGAGTCATATTAAACCCAGTGACAATGTACATATCGCTTTTGAACGAGCGGATACTGCATTATATCAGGCAAAAGAACAGGGAAAAAACCAAGTCGTTTATATAAAGTAAAGGTATAACTCAATCATCCTGATTTTTATAGAAAATAAAAGAACAACTATAATCGTTGCACAATTTTTCCGCACCATTGCCATTTCATTTATAGCATAAGGAACTTTATCATGCATACTCAATTCACCCCTGTTGGCAATATGAATTTACTTTCCCAATTAGAGTTAGATCAACTTCAGGAATCAGCTACAAGTGATTTATATCAACTTTTTAGAAACTGCTCATTAGCCGTATTAAATGCAGGTAGTCATACCGATGATGCTGAAAAACTGTTTGAGGAATACCAAGATTTTCATATTAAAGTTTTAAGACGGGCACGCGGTGTTAAACTTGAATTGCAAAACCCACCTGAAAAAGCATTTGTCGACGGAAAGATAATAAGGGGCGTAAGGGAACAGTTATCTGCAGTATTGCGGGACATTTTATTTATCTATGAACGTCATATAAACTCACCGAATCCACCGAATTCACCAGATCAGATAACCCACATAACGTTTGATATTTTACGTAACGCTAATGTTATTCTACCGGAAACAAATCCGAATTTAGTCACCTGCTGGGGTGGTCATTCAATTAACGATAAAGAATACAGATACACCAAAAAGGTTGGCTATGAGCTTGGATTACGCGGGTTCAATATTTGCACAGGTTGTGGACCCGGAGCAATGAAAGGGCCAATGAAAGGAGCTACAATTGGCCATGCGAAACAGCGCATTAATAAAGGTCGGTACATTGGACTAACAGAGCCCAGTATTATTGCTGCTGAGCCGCCTAACCCAATTGTAAATGAATTAGTGATCATGCCAGATATTGAGAAACGTCTTGAAGGTTTTGTACGTATGTCTCATGGTATTATTATTTTCCCTGGCGGTGCCGGTACATCGGAAGAATTACTTTATTTACTGGGTATCATGCTAAACAGTAAAAATAAAGATCAAAAATTACCCATCATATTGACTGGCCCAGCAGAAAGTGCTGAATATTTTCATGAAATAGATGCATTTATTGGTGCAACATTAGGAGAAGAAGCACAAAATCTTTATCAAATTATTGTTGATGATCCCGAAGGAGTCGCTCAGGCAATGAAAGCCGGATTAGCTGAAGTATTAACGTACAGAAAAAAAACCGGAGATGCTTATCATTTTAATTGGTCATTAATTATTGAGCCGGATTTTCAACAACCCTTTGATCCGACTCATGCCAACATGGCTGCTCTGAACATCAATTCAGATTTAGACACTGCCACTTTAGCGGCTAATTTGCGTAGGGTATTCTCAGGAATTGTAGCCAGTAATGTAAAATCTTTTGGAATAAAAGCGATAAGAGAGCATGGTCCATATACTATTTCTGGAGATGCTAGAATAATGAAATTAATGGATAAATTATTAGCATCATTTGTAAAACAACAACGTATGAAATTACCTGGCAGTGCTTATGTTCCCTGTTACGAAATTGCAGAGGAATAATTGATGCCTGCTCATCTTATTTTAATCGACGCACTTAATTTAATACGCCGTATATATGCCGTTCAAGAACGTCCGTTTTTATTGAATAAAGATGCGATAACTAATGAGTTAGCCGACAATACTAAAACACAAGTATTATTTAATACACAAAAGAGTTGTAGCCAAGCACTAAACAAAATAATTGAACTGCAGTCTCCTAGCCATGCTTTAGCCGTATTTGACAGTCAAACGCCTTGCTGGCGTTATCAACTTTACCCTGATTACAAAAAGGGTAGAAAAAAAATGCCCACTCATCTTGCACAAAAACTTCCAGATATCCAGGATGAGTTTATGCAGCAAAATGTTGATTCTTTAGTATCAGACCAAGACGAAGCTGATGATTTAATTGCCACCCTTGCTGTAAAGGTTGCGCTTCGTGGACAAAAAGTTACCATCATTTCCACCGACAAAGGCTTCTTGTCTTTACTTAGTCCAAATATTAGAGTCTATGACTATTTTAATCGTCGATACTTAGATGAACATCATGTTCTGGAAAAATTTAACGTTAAGCCTACACAACTTATAGATTTATGGACCTTAACCGGAGACTCAACCAATAAAATCCCTGGTGTGGCAGGAATTGGACAAGTAAATGCATCAGCCTTGCTAAACACCTACGGATCTCTTGCAAAAATTTTAACGGCAACCGATTTAAAAACAAGTATCAGCAATAAACTCAAAGGGTGTGATGAACAAATTGCATTAAGCAAAACACTATTAACTTTAAAACAAGATATTCCGTTAGGTTTTAATCTAAAAGATATCAGGCTTGCTGAAAAACAAAATGAAAATATGGCTGAAACATAAAAATCCACTTAACTTTTTTCTCCATCCGGTTATGCTATTACAGCTTTCAGTATTTTAAAAATATTTAAAATTGCACAATAATAGTAAAAAGAATAAGGCAGCAAATGAACAAAAAAATAGTTATTCGCATACTACTTGCTTTAGCCGCTTACGGCGTCTTTGTCGCTTTAGTGGTAACTTTTTACGATGATAGCCCGGCAAATATGGAATGGCGTGATAGAGAAAACTACAATAGTCAATTTATCGGTAAATTAAAACTGGAAGAACTCACTTTTGAGCAAGCTATAACGGAGCTTGGTAGCCCTGACATTACAGAAGCTAAAAAAGTTAAAAAAACAAATTATCAAGTCATGTTTTACCGTACACAGCATGTAAAATCTGACGGAATTACCACTCAGGATGAGTGTACTGCTTTATTGTTTAAAAATGACATACTCAACGGAATTGGTAATACTGCATACGAACAATTTCTGTCACTATAGCTTAAATATAATAAACCTGAACTTAAAAAGCGAAGAAAGTTAAGCCCTAAGTAATATTTTAGGCTCGCTTACATTACAACAACATGGTATAAAGCTGCGCAATGGTCTAAGTGGTACAACGAGTGCTTACAAAAAGATCTCTTTTAAAATTTTCAAAAGGTAAATTTAATGGCAAAGCAAACCATAACGGTTATCCCAGGTGACGGCATCGGTCCAAGTATTATTGATGCAACCATAAAAATACTAGATAAAGCGGGTTGTGGATTTGAGTATGAATATGCAGATGCTGGACTTACCGCATTAGAAAAACATGGTGAATTAATACCTGAAGAAACCATGGAGCTGATCAAAAAAAACAAGATCACTTTAAAAGGTCCATTAACAACACCGGTAGGTGAAGGTTTTACTTCGATCACTGTAACCTTAAGAAAACAATTTAATCTTTACGCAAATCTTCGCCCGGTAATATCCTTTGTGGGCACCAAAGCGCGTTATGAAAATATCAATATTATTACCGTACGCGAAAATACTCAGGGAATGTATTCGGGTGTAGGTCAAATCGTGTCTGAAGACGGCACACAAGCTGAAGCGACGAGTATTATCACACGTGAAGGTGCAGAGCGAATTTTAACCTTTGCTTATGAAACAGCCCGTAAAGAAGGCCGTAAAAAAGTAACGGCAGTTCACAAAGCTAATATATTGAAATCAACCTCAGGTTTATTCCTTAAGATTGCCCGTGAAGTAGCGGCACGTTACCCTGAAATCGAATCTACCGAAATGATTGTTGATAATTGCTGTATGCAATTAGTGATGAACCCTGAGCAATTTGACGTGATCGTTACCACAAACCTTTTTGGTGATATTTTATCTGATCTTTGCGCAGGTTTAGTTGGTGGATTAGGTATGGCTCCTGGCGCAAATATTGGTGAAGATTGCGCCATCTTTGAAGCTGTCCACGGCAGTGCTCCAGATATTGCAGGTAAAAATTTAGCCAATCCTACTTCAGTGATCCTTGCAGCAATTCAAATGCTTGAATATTTGAATATGAGCGACAAAGCTGAAAATATAAGAAATGCCATTATTGATGTCATTAAATCTGGTGATCGTACTACCCGTGATTTAGGCGGTAGCCACGGTACTACAGACTTTACTGAATCAATACTTGAGCGTTTATAATCTTTAAAATTACTTTAACTATGCTTGTAGTTAAGGTGATGTAGTTGATTGGTGCTGTAAATAATTGATGCAATACAGCTTGTAGAATGGGTTAGCCAACAGCGTAACCCATCAATTTGGCGAGTTTTACTGTTAATTATTTTATAAAAAACAGTGTTTTGATGGGTTACGCCTTCAGCTAACCCATCCCACTCTTTTTCACCTTGGTTTAATTAAGTTCAATGGTATTAAACACAACTACATATGATCAATTATACAATCACCGAACTCAGAACAGGTAACTAAAGTAGCCCCTTCCATCAAGCGTTCAAAATCATAAGTAACTGTTTTCGCATTAATAGCGCCAGACATACCTTTTAATAATAAATCAGCCGCTTCTGACCAGCCCATATGTCGTAACATCATTTCAGCTGATAAAATTACCGAACCCGGATTCACCTTATTAAGCCCGGCATATTTTGGCGCAGTTCCGTGAGTTGCTTCAAAAATAGCGACTTCATCACTTAAATTTGCGCCGGGAGCAATACCAATTCCACCCACTTGAGCAGCCAAAGCATCTGATAAATAATCACCATTCAAATTAAGTGTCGCTATAACACTATATTCAGCAGGTCTCAGTAATATTTGCTGTAACATTGCATCAGCAATTACATCTTTTATTATTATCTCTTTACCTGTATTAGGATTTTTGAAACTACACCAAGGACCACCATCAATTAAATCAGCACCAAACTCTTCTTTGGCTAACTCATAACCCCAATCTTTAAATGCCCCTTCAGTAAATTTCATGATATTACCTTTATGAACTAAGGTAATTGATTCTCTGTCATTATCTACTGCGTATTGTATCGCTTTACGTACAAGGCGTTGAGTACCTTCTTTAGAAACAGGTTTAATACCAATACCGCAATTGTCCATAAAACGTATTTTAGTCACGCCCATTTCTTCAGTTAAAAATGAAATAACCTTTTTCGCATCATCGCTGCCGGCTTTATATTCAATACCCGCATAAATATCTTCGGTATTTTCACGGAAAATAACCATATCAACTTCAGCAGGTTTTTTTACCGGGCTAGGTACACCAGTAAACCACTGCACAGGACGTTGACACACATATAAATCAAGAATTTGACGTAAGGCTACATTTAACGAACGCATGCCACCACCGACAGGTGTTGTTAATGGTCCTTTTATACCCACTTTATATTCTTTAAATAGATCTAACGTTTCTTCAGGCAACCATGTTTCTGAATCATAAACTTCAGTCGCTTTTTCACCGGCATAGACTTCCATCCAGTGAACTTTACGATCGCTACCGTAAGCTTTGTTTACAGCAGCATCAACGACTTTTATCATAGGAGGTGTAACATCAACACCAATACCATCCCCTTCAATAAAAGGGATAATAGGATTATTAGGTACTGATAATTGACCATTCACAATAGTGATTTTATCACCTGAACTTGGTATTAAAACTTTTGACGACATATAGCGCTCTCCCGCATGAAGGGTTATACCAGTATAAAACTGGATTAAACGTTAAGTAGTTTGGGTATACATATAAATATACAAATGTAAGTTGCTATAAAACAAAACGCCTTACAACTAAGTTAAACTAAAAAGAGCAATTACACTAATCACTTAAATACAATAGTGAACATTCACAAGGTGAATACTAAATTATTTAACTATCTTCACCTGTTGACAACTCACTACTTTGTTCTTTCATTTTAACCTGTGCTTCCAGCTCAAGCCTTGCCCGCTCTGCTTTTGATACATATTTTGGTTTATTACTGCTGAGAAATTTTTCATTCGCTTTTTTAGCTTTCTTTTTAAGAATACTGTTAATTTTTTTCTTTCTGTTCATCTTGTTTCACTTAAATAAAACTAATTTAATAAAAATTAGTTTAAACAACTTATTTCAAAGTTACTTACTTCAAAATCACTTACTGCAAATCACTTACTTCAAATTACTTACTTCAAAATCACTTACTTCAAATTACTTACTGCAAAATTACTTACTGTGAAGTTAACTATTTCAAAAGTTGCTTATTCCAAAAGCTACTAATCTGCAAGCAATGGGTGTCCTTCTGGTAACTTTTTAGCGATCCATAATGCTAACTTGTGCTTCATATTCGGTTGGTCTTCAAAATCAACTGCTAATGGTTGAATTTGTTTATCACTCACTAATAAACGATATAAACTTTCAACTTTGTCTTTTGCCGAATTGGTTGAAGCAAACCCTTTATAACCACGATTAACCGCATATTTTTCACCAATTTCTACTGCTTTTTTCAATAATGCTGCTTCATTTTTAAGCTTTTTCATTCACTATTCCCATTAAATTTTTTATTTTTATATCTCTGTAGAAAAGATGCGGTAAAACACCAGCAATTACAAGGTGCGTTGTCATTTATTTATGCACTAGGAGCTTCAAAATAAAAGGCATTGAGTTTATTTCCGTCTAAATCACGAAAATACCCGGCATAAAATCCTGATCCTTTTCCTCTTTCTCCCGGTTTACCTTCATCAGTAGCACCAAGTTCGATCGCTTTTTGATAAAAAGCATCCACTTTTTCGATGGAATCAAGCACTATCGCAACCATTACCCCATTACCAATTGTTGCAGCTTTGCCATCAAATGGTGTAGTAACAGAAAGCCCCGGTTGATTGGGGCCGGTAGACCAGGCAACAAATTGTTCAGTTTCTATAAACCTACCCGCACTTATAGTGGCAAATAAATGATCATAAAATGAAACTGCTTTTTCGAAATCATTAGTACCAAGTGTAACGTAGCCTATCATTTTATTTCCCTCTTCTTATTGTTATTGACAAAATAGACTGATAGCTTTATTTAAAGGCAGCCAACAATGTTTTATCAAATTGTTCTGTAGAAACCTGAATATTATTTTTCTGTAAAATTTCGTCTAATGCAGAAATATCTTTTTCTAATTTTGAAATCACCAACGTATTATCATCCAGCAAATAAACTTGTTTGGTACTTTGATAATAAAAATTTAAGATAATTAATGCATGTACGTCACCTGTTAATGAGGCTGATTTGATTTTTTTCAATCGACGATAGATATAATTATGGATTTGCTTTAATTGCCAGACATAATATATCTCTTTAAAAAAAACACTGCTTTTAAACTTATGTAAGACTGTTAAACAACATAATAACGATAAAATGACACCAAACAAATTAAAACGAAAATTCGAACTTTGACCATCAGAAAATGCAGCAATAAACCCCGCACCCAAAATTAGTGATAACACAAGAAAACAACTGACAAATACTCCGATAACAATATTTAAGTTCTTTCTGTAAACAGCTTTTTCTACATCAATTAAATTCATTTCTTCTTCTATTGGTTTATGATTTTTACTGGTAATTCAATAATAGAGTTAACTTATTACAGTTAATCTATTACAGTTAAAAAATTGTAAAATTAACAAAAAAGATTTACGTTCGAGCAATTGTAAAACCTGAATCCCGCTGAACTTTAGCCTCAACACCATGATGCCAAACTCCGGAATTGCTTGAGATACTCAACATTTTTTTCGCTCTGGTAATTCCTGTATATAATAACTCACGGGAAAGTAGTTTGTTATCTGTTTGTTTAGGTAATATCATTGCAACATGTTCAAATTCACTACCTTGGGTTTTATGAATGGTCATTGCGTAAACACTTTCGTATGAAGGTAAACGTGACGGCATTATCCATTTATATGCTTGTACATTTGCTTGTTCGTTTGCATGCGCATTGGCTTGAGCATTTGACTGTACAGCGGGCTGTAAATTTAATTGCTCAGCTTTTTTACTTTTTATTGATATATTCGACATATCTTCAAACACTGCCATTAAATGTCCTGCATCACTACGCCAAATCAACCCTATATCACCATTATATAAACCTAGCCGATAATCATTCTCACTGATCATTATTGGTTTTGCATGATATAAATTTGCAGTAGGAGAAATAAGCCCCTGTTCAACAAAATAATTCCTGACTAATTCGTTAATAGTTTCAACGCCGTATTCGCCTTTTCGGGTTGCACACAATACTCTGAATCGATTCAATAACTTAAAAGCAACGCCAACATCAGAAGAAGAAAACAAAGGGTAATAATAACGCTTCACTAATTGAGGTAACCAACTGCCTGGCTCACCTTTTAGGAGTGATAATTGATGCTGCTCATCAATTACTTCACTTTGGCTAATATCACTAACATCACTAATTCCAGCTTCAGTGATCACATTTTTAACCTCTGTACCTTGAGTATCTGTTAACAACTGCCAACTTTTACTACACTGTCCATTAATCACAGCATTTGCTATTTTCCCAATACCTCCATGATCATCAAAACGACGACTTTTTACTAAATAAGTAATATGATCAGCAGGCGGCTGTTTTATATTCTTTTTCACTGCTAATTGCTTCTTGGCAAATAATTCACAGTTTGATACCTCAGCTAAATACTGAGTGTTTTCACGACTGTATCCGGGATGTGGTCTGGGTGCTATATCAGCTAAAACACTGCCTGCGGCTACAGAAGGTAACTGATCAGCATCACCTAATAAAATCACCTTACAGTGTGCAGGCAAGGCTCTGAACACCCGCGTTAACAAGGCTAAATCAACCATTGAAACTTCATCAATAAGCAATACATCAACCGCCAGTAAATTATCTTGATGATGTCGAAAATTAGGGTTGTTAGGAATAACACCCAACAGGCGATGAAGTGTTTGCGCTTGTGTCGGGATCTCATCCAACACGTTATCTGGTATTCGAGATCTAAATTGCTGAACCGTATTACCTATCGACTCTGATAACCGCTGCGCCGCTTTTCCGGTCGGTGCGACCAGCGCTATATTTAATTGTTGGGCTTTCTGTTCTTGTTGAGCTTTCTGTTCTTGCACAGACGCTTGTTGATGAAGATAAACCAATGCTGCCAGTAATTTTGTTACCGTATAAGTTTTACCTGTTCCCGGTCCTCCGGCAATAACGGTAAAATTTTTATTTAACGCATTGGCAACTGCTATTTTTTGCCAATCGATCTCTTTAACTTTAAGCTGTTCATTCGTTTGGGGAAATAACTGCTGTACACAATTTGAGATGGTTTGTGCCGATAAAACAGACGTTTGCGTTAATCGATCATTAATTGCCGAAGATAATTCAGATTCAAAATTAAAATACCGACGTAGGTATAATTTATCTTGATGAAATACAACCGCTTCGAGCTTTTCAGGACTAAGATTAAAAGCACTCAACATCTCAGTCAATTGTTCAAGAGCAGAGAAAGTAAAACCATGATGAGTGATCACATTATCAATATCACAAGCCCCCCCAAAACAATGGTCCGCTAGGTTTTTTAAAGGTAAACAACTATGACCGTTTCGTAAACTCTCACTCAGCGCAAGTAATAAATGAAATAAAGACGCTTGATCAATTTGTTTATCAAGGTTATTTAAAATAATAGTTTTACTAAGTTCTTTGGCAAAATAATAATCAATAGCCAAAATGCCATCTATTTGCCGCCGCGCCCGGGTAAAATTTGCATAAGGCAATTTCATTACATCAATTCCATTGTTTTTATTCATTTGTATCGATGTAGGCTGATTCGGTTTAACTTGCTCAGTCATGAAGTAGTTCTCTACATTTAATATTATTTTCAGTGTTTACCTTTTCACCATTTATTGTCTGAGACGTTTGTGTTTCTGAAGCTGGTGTTTCAGAAGAAACTCCGGAACTTTCTACTCCAGAACTTTCTACTCCCAAGAACAAGTCATCTAAACAATTCAATTCATGCTCACTAATATGGCGATAATAAACCCCTGCCCCCTGATGTTCAGTTTCATCAGTCATACCACGTAAATACAAATAGTAAACTCCACCAAAATGTTGCTTAGCATCATAATCACTCAAAGAATTTTTCAAATGTCGATGAAGTGCCAAACAATAAATCAGATACTGCAAATCATAATAATTTTTTTCAATATTCAACAATAAATCCTGCTTTGAATAAAACTTGAAATGATCGCCTAAATGACTCGATTTATAATCACAAACATAATATTTCCCTTCATGTTCGAATACCAAATCAATAAAACCGTGCATCATTCCTTTAAGTTTCTGATAAGCAGGTAATTTAACCTGATATTGACTATGAATAACATTATCAACATCACTCAATATTTGCGCAGATTTTTTTCGATGATCGGTCAACAATTTTGCCAACGCACTGCTGCTAGCTGAATTCATCGGAAAATAAAACTCACTTTCCCGTAACGTACGCGTTAACACTATATCTTTAAGACAAAAATTATTGCCCGTTTGTTCTTTACTTGCTAACGGAGCATTAATAACTTGCTCTAACCACACTTGCAAATCTTCTTCCTGATAACTCTTGCCCCATTCTCCATACTTTAATTCTCCGTACTTTAACAAAGGCCATTGCATTGAGCTTTGCCAATCAGGCTCTGCAAAATCAGTGTGCTCTAAAATATCATGTAATAAATTACCCGTTTGTGCGCCTTTGGTTATATTGAAACGTATTAAGCTACTGGGAATGACTTTGTCACTTTGATCAATTAATAAAACACTTTCATTATCTCGATCTGGTGTTGAAACACCACCATGACGCAAATTCTTACTCAATGCAGAAAATGAACTAAGCCACCAATCCCTTTCAATTTTGCCTTTAAAAGTAGCCACCTCAGCTAAAACAGAATTCGCAGGAGACAAGTTATGACTCACTGAAACATTTTTTTCTAATTCGCTTGGCTCCCCCCCTTTTACCTCTAAAACACCAACTTCCAAAACACCAATCGCATCAGGATTTTCATTTGCCAGTTGTTGCAAACTCAACAAAACCTGTTCGCCAGTTTGGCCCTTTTCCCATTTTAAGGTTCGTCCTAAAGGTGAATTATGGCAATGTTCAAAAGCAGTACTAAAAACATAACAACGTTGTTCCGCTCGGGTGATTGCCACATAAAGTAAACGAATGGCTTCGGCATATGCTTCGTCAGCCATTGATTTTTTAGCTTCATCAGAACCGTCCAGACTGAGATGAAGTTTTCCTTGCTGATCATGATATTCGATAAAAGATACTGAACGAGTACCAAAACGTAGCGGATCTTTGTGTCGGGTGGCAAATGGTACAAATACAATCGGATATTCCAGACCTTTCGAACCGTGTTGAGTAATAATACGGATCAAATTATCATCACTTTCTAATCTTAATTCTGCTTCCGAATCAGGATTATCAAGTGATATTTGCTGTTCAAACCAATAAATTAATTCTTGCGGTTGACGATGCCGCCCACTGGCTGATTGAAGTAATTCAAATAAATGCAATAAGTTAGTGACACTACGATCAAAGCTTGAATCTTCTGATGTACCTGTCCCTTGAGCGCTCTGGCTATTAGATGACCCGCCATCATAAATCGACAAATTAAAATGTTCGTGCATCAGCTTTAATGCCATCGAAATATAACCTTTGTACAGCCATTCATCACGCAAAGCTGAAAAGGTAAATTTAAGCGCTTGCCATGCTAATTCATCTTGTTGTAATAAATAAAGTTTATCCGGAGTGAATCCTAATAAGCCACAAGCTAAACCGGCAGTAAATAAACGTTCATTTTCAAGGAACAAAATCCCTTTTAATAACATTATCAATTGCTGTGCTTGTTTTGAGTGTAATAAATTTGCTCTGTTACTTAAAAACACTGAAGACAA
Source organism: Alteromonadaceae bacterium (assembly GCA_013216005.1). GTDB lineage: Bacteria > Pseudomonadota > Gammaproteobacteria > Enterobacterales > Alteromonadaceae > JABSOI01. Next base: position 16,607 of record JABSOJ010000029.1, read on the forward strand.
ATTTTGCTCTTGAAGGGCTAATTTTATTGCTGCAGCTTCACTGCCATCACGCACTAAAATAGCAATATTTTGAGCCGTTAAATTAGACTTTTCTCTATTAGAAAAGTCGCTATCAGAATTGCTAAGTAGTCTCTTTATTTCACTGGCACACCAATTTGCCATAACAGGTCGAAAGCTTTGTTTTACTGTTTTTTCATCTTCATCAGCAGTAAAATGTATAAATTGCAGGGCGCTGAAATGATTATCTTCACAATTTGATATTTGCCTTGGCGCGGCTTTTACCGGTAAATAAGGAATTTCATAACCAAATACTTCACGTGGATTTGAATCTAAATTATTACCATAAAACAAACGATTGTAGCCTTGGATCATCTTTGGTGTTGAACGCCAGTTTGTGTCCATTAACCATTGGTGATCACAATCTTTTCGCGCTGACAAATAAGCAAAAACATCTCCGCCACGAAAACCATAAATCGCCTGTTTAGGATCGCCAATCATATACAGGGTTGCATTTTTCTGAGAGTAATAAATAGCTCTTAATATTTCAAACTGTAGGGGATCTGTATCTTGAAATTCATCAACTAAAGCGACGGGATATTGCTTAAATAAAATATTCGCCAGTTCATTGTTTCCGTCTTGAGTAACACTTAACGTATTGGCTAATGTTGAAATAAGATCATCAAAATTAAGCATGTTAAGCGTTTGCTTTTTACGCTCAATATCCAAACGAATTTTATATATGCCTTCCCTGACAATTGAAAATGCCTTTGCCTTATTAATAAGTTTATTTAAGTTTTTATTCAGGTTTTTAACTTCATTAACCGGTATAAATATTTCAACCAGCTCAGCTTTATTTTTAGCCCGGGAAAATCGCCGACCATCAATAAACGAATCAGGCATGTTTGATGACAGAAATACAGATGATGAAAGAGATAAAGACACAGATGATGACTTGATTTTTTCATCAATTACCTCATCACTGTTATTTTCAACATCAGCCGCAGAGATATTTTCTAACCAGCTAAGCAATGCATTTAACTCATCAAGACGAACTTGCCGGGCCGATCCTGCTTTAACTTCAACCAGACACTCAAGCAATACTTGATGATTACCTCTAAGCGAATTTAAAGCCTGTTGCGCCAACTGTTGAAAATTAAGTTCAATCTCTTTCGGACTAACAAGATCCAGAGGATTGTTTTTCGCAATTGCTTTGGAAAATTGACTGAAAAATGTTTGAGGTTCTGCCCAAAATTCAGCCACAAGTAAAAATTGGTCCGGCGATTGTTTAGCAAGCACCCGATACCAATCCTGACAAGCTTCAAGTTCTAAATCCTGACTGCTTGCTTCCATTAACGCATTAAAAGAGACACCGCTGGCAAAAGCGTGTTGATTTAAAATCCGCTTACAAAAACCGTGGATCGTAAAAATTGCCGCTTCATCAATAAATAACAAAGCCGTTTTTAATAAGATTTGCGCTTCAGCTTCATCAATTTTCGACGCAATTGCAGCAAAGTACTCATCTTCAATTATCAAACTAGACCAGTTATTGATAGCCTCGCGAATAAAGCTGTCAATTCGGCCTCTAAGTTCCTCAGTCGCGTCTTTGGTAAATGTCATCACCAGAATTTGTTGAACTGACAAACGTCGTTCCAATAACAAGCGTAAATATATTCGGGTAATATTATAAGTTTTACCGGTACCGGCACTGGCTTCGATTAAATGCTTACCTGTTAACTCAATTTCATGAGCAACTAAATTTTTTGGCTGATTCATGACACACCCACTTTTTTACTTTGTGTGGCATCAACAACAGGAACTTTCACATTGATTTTGTCTAAAGCCTGATACATAGGTTGGTATACCTGTTCAAATTGCTGTCGATATTGTTCGAATAACGGACACTGTGGCCAGAAATATTGAATATAATCGTCTGAGCCTAACGGTTTAAAACTATTGGGATCATTCCATAATTTGTCAAAACTTTCCTGATTAAATTCTTTCGCTTTACTGGATCTGCCTGTTTTATGAAAAGCCTTTTCGGCTATATCTCCATTAAGCAATAACGGCTGGCACTGTCCTTGTAAGAATGTTTGTATCAAAAGAATTAATTGCGTTTTCGCATTCACTAAATGAGAAAATTGATATTGCGTTACTTTTTGACTTTTCGTATCAAAAAATAATCCCGTTGTGCCACTGACATCAGCCAGACCCGGCTCTGTTGAAGATTTATTTTGTTCGACATACACTTGTAAAATCAACTGATGCAGGTAAAGAGTAAAAAAATCTTTTGCTTTAGCACTGCTGCTGCGGTTAAACACCAGTTGTCCTTCTTTAACGGGTAAACGTGCATGTAAATGTATTTGTTGGCTGGTATTGTCAACATTAGCTATTTCAATGATAACTTTACAATCAAAATGCTCAGGACCATTCATCGACTGTCCGATAATAATTTGACTGAAACTTTCACTATCTTGCTGCCAGCGATTAAAAACATCGTTAGTGGTCGGTAAATCCGGAAAAACTCCCGACAAATGCGCTGTTTTTAACGTTAAATCAACTTGTTCTGGCAACGTTAACGGTTGAGCATTTTCATTGCTGTTATCAGCTTCGGTTTGACTCGATTGAGCTTTAATATCATGCTGTAAATACACATCAAGCAATTGTTGACGCAATAAATAACTCTGTAAATGATCATGACTGAAAGGCTCTGCATCATCTAATTCAAACTTATTATGCTCAAAATATAAATTAAGTTGTTGTTGGGCGAATACTTTTGACGGATGTTGGAAAAACGAAATTATTTGGTTTGTGTTTAATTCCAGTAGCGGTTCAACTTCAATATTAATCTCTAAATGTTTAGCGGTTTGTCTGCCAGCTGCCTGCTCGCCCAGTAATAACCAATTTTTGTCAAAGCTGGCATATTTCCCCTGATAATTTTTTACACTGAAGGGCTGCATAGGTAATTGTCGGATGTTATTTGGTTGATGCTTCCCTCCCTTTTCTTCTCCCTCCGCAAAATTCCAACCATAACCGAGACGTAAGTACTCCATTAATTCCTTAAGTACCAGTGACGCTTCTTTGGGTTTATTCGTTCGGATATTTCTGCCCTGATAGCTTAAATACAAAGCCTGACGGGCCGAAATGATCGCTTCTAAAAATAAATATCGATCATCACCCCTACGGGATCTATCGCCTAATTTTGCTGGTGTATTTGCCATTAAATCAAAGCCTAAAGGCTGACGTTGTCTGGGGAATTCTCCGTCATTTAATCCCAGAACCGCAATAATTTTAAATGGAATACTGCGCATCGGCAACATTGAACAAAACGTAACTTGCCCGACCATAAACTGACGGCCGGGATCTGGTTGACTAAAATGGCTATTGAGAAAATCTCGTATTACGGCTAATTCTATTCCCTGTTTATAATCAGCATGTTCACAATACTCAACTAATGATTCAATCGCATGATTTATAATGCTGAAACTTTGTTCGCTTTGTGTATCAAACAATTCTTCAAGTATTTCAATTAAAAAACTATGCCAATGCACGGCGTCACGCACTTGAGTTAATTGCAGAGCAAATGTCTGTAATTGATCGATGATCAGCATTAACTTACCCAGTAAAATGGCATCATCACCTTCTACGTTGGGTAATAACAATTGATCCTGGTAAATAACTTCGCTGTCGCCGTAGGCAAAGCCTTGCAGTAAACGTGATAAACCTTGCTGCCAGGTAAAGTTATTACTAAATACATCGCTATTTTCACTCGAAGAACTTTCCATTGCCGAAGAAGATAATATTTGCTGTTTATGATTTTGATCCAAGCCCCAATGAATAGCGGCCAGTTCCAGCCAATTAATAATTTTATCAATCTCTTCAATATTAATTTCAAATTTAAGCTGCATGGCAGGTAAACGTAATAAACTAACAAGCTGAGAGATTTGAAAACGACTGTCAGGTAGATTTAACAATTCAATAAACGCAGCCACAAGCGGCTCGGCATCTTTAGCGACACGATCAGCAATAGAACAGGGCAAAGGTGGAATTTCATCATCTAAATCTTGCCAACCACGGGTGAAAACCGCATTAACGTACGGTGCATAATTTTCTACCTGCGGACACATTACAATAATATCTTTGGGCGTTAATGTTTTATCTTTATTAAATTGATGCAGCAGCCAGTCGTGTAAACCCTGTACTTCACGCAAAGCACTGTGACAGCTGGTAATAACAATTGAGTCATCCTGTTGTTCTAATGGCTGCTGACGAGCATCAAAAAGCGTTAATATATCGTCTTGCACCTTTGCCAGTACGCTTGGAGTTTCAATTACTTTGTTTAGCGCTTTATTTATCGTTTTATTTATAGATTGCTCAGATGATTCTTGCTCTAATGCTGTTGTTTCAAGTACCACCTGCTCAGCTATCTCTTTAAGCGCTGAATCAAATACATCAATATCTATCGTGCTGTATCCGTGCAGCAACGCCATAAATTCACGACCCTGCTGGCCTAAATTCGCCAACAAAGGGTTACCGATAAAATGACTGATATCGTCATGCCCTTCTATCCATTGGCTGATAGATTTTATTGCCTGCTTCTCAGTTAAAATATCGCCCCAATAATCATAACAGGGGTTTAAATGAAAAAAATGAATATGGATGTGTTCACTGAGCGCATGAATAAAATCAAGCCACATTGGCGCCATAGCATTAAGTCCAAAAAATGAAATACGCTTAGGCAAATCACTTTTTTTCGTTTTTATATTAGCGATAGCTTCTTTCAATAAAGTCTTTGGATTATAAGCTTGTTCACTAATAAGGTGTTGCCACAATTTGGCTTGCCACAAAGCTGTTTCTTTAATATTTTCATCTTCTGATAATTCATTAAAAGCAGATAAGTTTAAATCATGAACGTTTGCGTTGTGCCAGACATCAATCCAATCAGGCCGGAAAATTAAATATTGTTCATACAAATCGGCAAGTTGACAGGCTAACTGATAACGTTTGGTTGCAGCTTGATCTTGACCATTTTTTTGCGGGTCATTTCTTTGCGGGCCAGTGCACCAATAATTTGTTGCGCTCTTAAAATCAGGATCATTAATAACAACTTCACTGGCTAATAATGCATAAATGCGCCATGAAAGCACTTCCCGTGAATAAGGCGATTGTTCAGGTACAACCTCATCACTAGCGAGTTCCCTGATCAACTTCCAAAGATATTGCGCAGGCAAAGCGTAACGCATATTCATACTGATGCCGCGCTGTTTCGCCAAGGAAAGATTCAACCAATGCTGAATTCCATTATTTTGTACCACGACTATGTCTTGACTAAACACGGGCAAGGGAGAAATAGATTGAATTTTCTCTAACAATACCAATAAATTTTCCATTTTATTGGCTGGATAAAGATAGATCAAATTAAAGCCTTTATACTGTTTTTATTAATAATATTAGGTAAATTTAATCACATGACTAAGCTGAACACTAGTATTAATTAACATAAAAAAATATAGACCAATTCCTACACCATTCCCAAAAATACCAAAATAAAATATTTAAGGATGAAATTGAATTTTATGAAATAAAATCTAAATGTTCCTGATAAAAATCACCAAGTATTGGCAAAGAGGTCTTATTGCCGCAAAACGCTGAATAAATCCCAATAAACCAACCAATAAAAACGCCAATATTGAGTAACCAACCGATAAGGGGAATAAACGATAATAATGCCGCAGTTATAGTTAAACCTAAAGATTGTCATAAATGATGTCTCGCCAAAGGTGATTTATATTTGCCATACAGAAAAAGAGCAATTAACCAACCAAAAATCGTTAAATACCCTAACACCGCCACCATTTTTGCCATATCATCATGCTTTTTTACAATGAGTTGATGATTTGTTTCAGAGTGAAATCCAGTCATATTTTTCCTCAAACAAATTCTAGTTAGTGTTCTAAAATTTAGTCGTAAAAAACCTTTAAAACAAGATTTAATTAAGTAAAATACTCTTATCAAAATTACTTCAGCATTAAAAATGAACATAAAATCACCTTCAATATTTATTAAAGCCCAAGCAAATCATCATGCTGTGTTTATTATACTGACAGGTTGTACATTATTAATTGCGACGATAATATTTTCTGCTTTCTTTTGGCAACCATTTAGATTAACACTCATTTTTATTCTGCTACTTTCTTTCATTATGATCATCACAGGGTTATGTAAAAAGTTGGAGCCAAAATTCAGTTTCAAGTTAACACCCGATACCATTCAATACCACCACCGCTACGGCTCATGGTTTATAAAATGGGATCAAATTCAATCCATTAACACCGTTACAGAAACTCACGGTTTATCAACAGAACAACTGCCGTACATTGGAATAAAATTTAAGCACTTTGAAGATATTGCTGAGCAAATATCACCTAGACTTGCCAGCAGACTTATTCACGAACAGAGGCCGTTATTAATTTTTGCTGTTTTACATCAATTACTGTCAATGGAAGATACTCAACTCAATTTCAGCAACTATAAACTTAAAACAGGTAAAATACTCAAAGGACCATTAGCTGCTTTTATGCATCACAGTCAAATTTTGTTTAAAGGATTTGGTTATCACTTATTTATTCCAAACGCGAGTATGGATCGAGAAAATGAAGAATTTTGCCAATTGTTACTCCAATGTAAAAAATCATCGCAAAATTACCAGTAACAATTACAAACAGCAATAACCAGTAAATCACCGCCTAAAATAACCCCCTAACTTCTATTTTATTTAAAAAAACATTAAATATTATTGTTAACATTTATTCATGTTAATGCTAGTGTTATCTGGCAATTAAGAATCCTCTTCAGAGAATAAGTAATAACTTTTACCCGAATATTTTGTACAAGTTATTCCCTTCTTTTCGCGTGTGTATTTTTTTTCGCATAGGTAAGGTAATACAGGTAATAATAACGGTGGAATTCAATTAGCTGAGGGTCGAACAAAGGATGTCGTAAAGCTTAGAATATAATCCACAAGACTCATAAAACGTACAAAACGAGTACAACAACCTAAATAGGCATCCTGAAAGTGGAACAAGAATTTAAAAGCATTATCGAAGCCATCGGTGAAGATCCACAACGTGAAGGTTTAAAAGATACTCCTGAACGCGCATCAAAAGCGCTCAAATATCTAACCCGTGGTTATCAGCAAGATTTAGACTCTGTTATTAACGGGGCTTTATTCAACTCAGATTGTGATTCAATGGTAGTAGTTAATGACATTGAATTATACTCTTTATGCGAACACCACATGCTGCCCTTTACGGGCCGTTGTCACATTGGTTATATCCCAAACGGCAAAGTATTAGGATTATCTAAATTGGCACGTATTGTAGATATGTTCGCACGACGTCTACAAATTCAAGAAAAGCTAACACAAGAAATTGCCCACGCAATTATGGATGTAACAAACGCACATGGGGTTGGAGTAGTGATGTCCGCATCACATTTATGCATGCGTATGCGTGGTGTTCAAAAACAAAATTCAGAGATGAAAACTTCGTGTATGCTTGGTTCATTTTTAAAATGCAAAGACACCCGTTTTGAATTTTTGCAACTAATTAAAGAATAATGATGAACGAATCTTGGGTATTAGTGACCGGTGGCGCACAGCGGATCGGCGCATTTTTCAATCAACAGCTTGCAAAAAGCGGCAAGAATATCGTCCTGCATTATAATCAATCTGAAACCGCCGCATTAACATTAAAAACACAGTTAGAACGAGAGAATATCCAGGTTGTGCTATGGCAGGCCAATTTAAATGATCCCGACACCATCCAGCAACGATTTTCAAAATTGCTGACACAGGTTTCTCATATTGAATTATTAATCAATAACGCTTCAGTATTTGAACAGGGTTCATTACTTGAAACTTCCTTAGAACAGATCCAACGTAATCTTAATATTCATCTCACCAGCCCCTGGTTGTTAATTCAGGCATTAGTAAAACAAAATATGCCTTGCCAGATAATCAATGTTTTAGACGCAAATTTATCGCACCTTTACACCAGTAAATCTGCTTATTTTATCGCAAAAAAGGCTTTAGAAACCCTGACTGAATTGGCGTCTATAGAATGCGCCCCGAATGTAAGAGTTAATGCTATTGCACCAGGGTTTGTATTCGACGCAAAGGATACACAAAATACAACACCTGCGAATACCCAAATTGAAAATAAGGACATCAATATTTTACAACGTAAAGTACCGTTAGATGACTTATATTCAGCGATTGAGTTATTAATGAAAAATAATTCAATTACAGGACAAACAATACAAATAGACGGAGGGAGTCACCTACAATGTCCACAATATATGTTGAAAAATTAGAAATTTATACCATTCTCGGGATCAATAAAGAAGAGCGTGAAAACAAACAAAAGCTGATCATTGATTATTGGATTGACGCAGACCTAACAAAAGCAATGCAGTCTGACGACATAGAAGACTGCGTTAATTATCGCACCATCAACAAAGAAATTTTGTCCTTGGTTATGGATTCAAGCTATAACACCATTGAGCGTTTATTGGGAGTATTGCTAGACTTGATCCTCTCGTATGACGGTGTGATGCACGCAAAACTGAAAATAGCGAAACCCGGCGCTCTACGTTACGCCAAAAGTGTATCCATTACAGCTGAACGTTCAGCCTGATGCCTTTTTACATTGTAGCTGTTGGCTCAAACATTGATGCTGAAAAGCATATTCAACAAGCGTTTGAGCTACTAAAACAAATTGACCAGCAAGCGAATATCGCGTCATTGCTACGCACCAAACCTGTGGGTTTTACTGATCAGGCCGATTTTATTAATACCGCATTTTCATTTAACTGCGAGCTTAATTCAACTGATCTTAAAACCCATTTAAAAAACATAGAAAATCAACTGGGTCGGGTTCGAACCAAAAACAAAAATGGTCCGCGCACTATTGATTTAGATATTGTAAAAATAGATAACGAAATTATTGATGACGACTATCACCAGTATGATTTTGTTAAAAAGTCTGTTGATGAATTGGCGGGTTTAAATTAAGTTTTACTCTTAAGCCCTTATATTTCCCGCTTAAAAACTTTCATTTCAATACGTAAATCTAATATCGCTTGTTTTTGTGCCTGCTCAGATAATTTTTGATATTGAATTTTAATAAGTATGTCTGAAATTTTGGTAAAGCTTTGCACTACCAAAGAATTATCAACATTGACCTTATTACAAATTCAACGACTGACTTGCTGTGAAAATGTCTTAATCCCCATATTCTTAGGCTTTTCCAATCCCTTTTTAACCAATAACTGTAAAGCTTCATTATATAAAACCAACCAGACAGACAGTGGTTCTTTTTTTATGCGTGGTGAGTAGACCGCGGGAACTTCCCCCACAGTCTCTCGCAGAACGGTACGTGAACCTCTCAATTCATACCGCTCCC
>JABSOJ010000308.1 GCA_013216005.1 Alteromonadaceae bacterium
GCTTAAAAAACAAGCCTTGAAACAATGTACTTAGCTGTGTAGCTCGATCTGTGCCTGATCAATAAGTAAAAAATCAGCCAGAGTAGGATAATGTCTGGGAGAAAATTAGAAATTGTTAGAAATGTTGTTTTATCTTGGTAAATGTTAAATCACTGAGAATTGCTGAAAGATAACCCTTGGCCTGGCTATTTGGCAATATTTCCAGTATTAGGTTCGTTCCTCATTATCCAAGCGCAACGCAACGATAGCCTAATCACAAGCAATGTAGTATTCCAGAAATTAGGTGCTTGGTCTTACTCCATCTATCTATGGCACTGGCCGCTCGTTGTCGCTATATATTATTTCTCATTAAACGAAATTTACATATATTTAGGTCTTGCTCTATCCGTATTACTCGGTTTTATTAGCAATAAATATATTGAAAAAATCAAGTTTAGAAATGATTTTGGTAATTTATTCGGCCATTTAAAATGCAAACCATTTTATATGGTTTTGGTTGTCGGAGTCATCGGTAGTGGATGTTTTATATCGAACGGTTTTGAAAGCCATTACCCTAACGCCTTAGTAGTCATAAATAAAGAGACTATAAATAAAAACCCTTATAAATGTATGGTAGACAAAAAATTCCCTTGTTATATTGGTAATGAAAAAAATATTAAGGCTATTCTTGTGGGGGATAGTCACGCTGACGCATTAACAACAGCACTTGCACATTCTGTTGATTTAAAAGATGAGGGAATAATAGCCTTAACAATGAATAGTTGCCCATTCATATTGAATATAATGTCTACCAAAAATGGTGATAAGTGTTATAAAGAGAATATTAGGCGGATGGAGTATTTAGAGTCTCACTATGTAGGTGTGCCGGTGTTTTGGGTATCAAGAACAGGTGCTTATTTATATGGTCAATCAAACCCTCAAAGAATAAATGGAATTAAAGACACTCGACCTTTGCTCTACTTTACTAAACAGTATACCAAGGCAGAAAAGCCTTTATACGAGGAATTAAAGGTTAATTTAAGTGCAACAATTGAGCAGATTATTGTTAATCATCCAATGTATATCGTTCAACCCACACCTGAAATGAGAAGGAATATCCCTAAAACATTAGCAAAAAATATTATCCTAAACAAGGTAGGGGATGATTTATCAATAGATTACGACCTATATTTCCAAAGGAATAAGCACGTAATAAGTCTTATTAATCAAGTGGCTATTACAAGTGGTATTCAAGTATTAAATCCTATTCCATATTTATGTAATAAGGGTAGATGTATGGCTCAATTTGAAGGACGTCCAATTTATTATGATGGTGATCATATGAGTGAATATGGTAATAAAATACTGACCCCTATGTTTAAGTCAGCTGTCAGTAAGCATTAGACCTAATATTATGATGAGATATTTTATAGGGCTTAACAGAACTAATAATTTGTTTACTTGTTCTCATTGAAATAGCTTACCAGTCAGTGCTTTTAACTATTTAGCCTTGCTAGATAAATGATTAAAAGTAAGCTTGGGTGTTAATTATTAGCTCTGTTCCTTCACTCTGTTGTTACTACGGTAATTCATTGATTTACAAACTTTTAATGTCTTTTGAAAAATCGCTGGAGAGCTTGTTATATAAGCCTTTAGCAAAAATAAAAAAAAGGGACAACAATGTTATGGAACAGAGCCTAATTATTACATTGTAGCAAATTCTGTGTAACTACCCAGTTGATATCTAATTTGAAATACGATCTTTAAACTTATTAATAAAACGATTTGGCGGAAGCTGTCAACATAGTTGCAATGATTTACTTTAATTATGCAGCTTTATTTTGGCTATCTTTAGCTTTAGCTTCATCAGCTGGTTTATTTATATAAACATCCCCCTTTGGCTCACAATTTCTTGTCTTCCCAGACCATCGTTCAGGATGTTTTGTTGTAGCTGTTTCAACAACCTTTTTTCTCTGTGCTAATTGTGCTTTATCATTACCATTATGACGCTGATTAGGCGTGACAAAATTCAAACCACTGTGTAAGTGTTGATTGTTATACCCTACCTTCCGCACATTTAACGAAAATGTAGAATAATAAAACAGTGTGAGATATGTCCTACAAAACAACGGGCAATTAGATCACTCAAATTGATGGCAATAGATCAAAGGTCAAAGATGAGCTTTGTGTAATACTCATCAGCACAAGCAGTTTTTAGTAGTATTTCATGGACGAAAGCATCATCAAGCAACAGCTATCGATGAAACGGATGGACCATTTGGGTATCCTTGCTGGATTACTCAAACAATTGCGCATTGCCGAACGAGTCGATGAGCTTATCCCTTTAGCTAAAGATGACGTACAAAATCCACCCACGGGCAACGTGTAGTTGCCATGATCATTAATGGTTTAGGGTTTTGTACAAACCCACTGTATTTGTCAGAGCAATTCTTTCTCGATACCCCCGTTGATATATTAATTGGTGAAAACTTAACACCTGCTCATTTTAACGATGATGCACTTGGCAGAACCCTGGATGCATTGCATCAATTTGGAACAACCAAACTTTTTTGTCGCATTGCCTTTGATTTAGTGAAAGGGCTGAATTTACTGGGTCCAACGCTTCATATAGATACCACCAGTCTGGCACTTTTTGGTGAATATGATGTTGATGAATGTGACAATACACCGAAACCGACCTATGGTCATTCTAAAGATCATCGACCTGATTTAAAACAAATTGTTGTTACACTCATTGCTACAGGTCCGGCGGGTGTACCACTATGGTTTGAAACCCATGATGGTAATAGCTCAGATAAAGCATCGTTTCACGAAACAATAAAAGAATTCAACTCACTCACTCAAGCATTAAAAGAGAGTGATAGTTTTTTGTGGGTCGCTGACTCTGCCTTATATACCCAAGGAAAATTGCAGGAAAGCGGTATAAAATGGCTAACTCACCCACCAGCAATTTACAAACCTGTTAAAAACTATCTTGCTCAACCTTACAGTAATTTCGATTGGGAACCACTCACCAAAGAATACCAAAGCACAATGGTTCAAGGACCAGAGGGCGAACATTGGCAGTTGATATTATCAGGACAACGTAGAAAAAGTGCATTAAAGGCGCTGGATAGAAGAATAACGAAAGATTTTGAGGCTAAAACAAAAGCATTTAACGCGTTATCTAAAACACTATTTGCCTGTGAAAATGATGCAAAAGAGCCATTTCAGTATTCGAAAAAAAGAGTAAATATCACAAGCTCTCAAATAAAACAATTGAAGTTAAAATGGGTTACAACAAAGCAGGACGGCCCAAAACAGACAAGGTAAAAGAGATTTTAGGGTATAAAATCAACGCTATACTTATTAAAGATAAAGACAATGTCGAAAAGGCTAAAATCCCATGTGGTCGTTTTGTTCTCGCGACAAATCAAGCTGGAATGTCAGCCCAACAGATGCTGGATACTTACAAAGAACAAGACTCGGTAGAGCGCGGCTTTCGTTTTATTAAAGATAAGTCATTTCAGTGTAACCGAATTTACTTGAAAACTCCGCAGCGTATAGATGCATTAATGATGGTGATGACTTTATCATTATTGGTCTTTAACTTGGGGCAATATCACTTGAGGGAAAAATTAGTAACAGAAAATGCCTATGTGCCTGATCAAAAAGGCAAACCAACGCAGAAACCAACATTGAGATGGGTCTTTACGCTAATGAGGGGCGTATGTTGTGCTTATCTATCCGAGAAATATCTGGGGGTAATTAACATTAGAGAGTACCAAGCAAATATCATTAACGTGATGGGTGAGGAAGTTATCAAAATTTATGACATGGTTTAAAGATGATAGAAATAAAAGACACTGCTTTGCGGTGGAATAGCCCGTGGGCTGTAAATGGCGAGTGTCGATAATCGGAGCTGCGTTTTTTTTGTTTCCGTCTATTAAGTTAGAAAATATCATTAACTTTAAAAATTGTACGGAACGTAGGATATAAGACAAAACCCTATAAGGTTTTATTTATAATCACAATCATTTACACTAAAATTAAATCACGTTTAAAATCGGATTTTATTATGTTACTTGCATCAAAATTAACATGACAGAAGCAGAATACCTAAATGGTGAATTTACGTCTAAAGATAAACATCAGTTTGTTTCTGGTGAAGTTTATGCAATGGCAGGGGCTTCAGTAGATCATAATCGAATTTCAGGAAACATATTTTCTGAATTTAGAATAGCTTTTAAAGGGCAATCTTGTGAGCCATTCATTGCTGATATGAAAGTTAGCGCATTAGGCGATTATTATTACCCTGATGTTATGGTGGTTTGTGATGATCATAAAGATGATTCTGATTATGTTAAACATGCGCCTAAATTAATTGTAGAAGTTTTGTCTCGATCTACTCGTGTATTTGATCATTCAATAAAACAAGCTAAATACCTGAAAATTCCTTTACTTGAATATTACGTTTTAATAGAACAAGACTTGTGTGAGGTATCAGTATTAAGTCGCTCAGCAGGGTTTATTCCTCAGTATTATTATTTAGGTGATGAAATTAAATTTCCAATTCTTGATGTTGTTATCTCAGTTAATGATATTTATGAACGAATTGAAAATGAGGGTAAGACGTTATATTTACAGTCTTTGTTAGTTGGTGATAATAAATAGCTAAGCGCTTTTTCGGTTAAGCCATCTTACAGATGATGTAGTCGTGATATTTCCTCAATCATTCCGGGTATTCACAGTATTCTTGTAATGCTGTGCTGCTTTTAGCAGTTTGCTACTTGTTTTTGGCGGATTTTCTAAAGCAGAAAATAATGCATCAGCACCAGCCATCGATAGGCGTAATGATTTTGTCTGTTCAATGATGTTACCCGCTCTCTTTACCGCTGACTCTATAATAAACTGTGAAAGGGTTTTGCCGGAATAGTCAGCAGCACGTTGTATGATTTCTTTTATCTCTGTGGTCGTTTGAGCAACTAAACGAGTTCCTTTACGTTCTGTATAAGTAGCCATAATTTCACCTATATTTAAATTTATATATCCTTGCGTCTTTATCTTACACAAAGCTAGGTTTGCTTTAAAGAGCTGCTTTTATGAAAGTAATTTGTTTAATTCAATCTTCAACAACTTGGCATAATAAAGAGGAACCACAATGTTCGTTTCATCAGAGCCACCTGCGGAACCAATCAATTTTATTGTTTTATGTGGGTTATATCTTTCTTGGCACTGACCATATAGGCTAAATTAGGGTTACAGTTCAACAATGTTTTATGTTAATTTACATGAGTTCAAACCTA
>JABSOJ010000309.1 GCA_013216005.1 Alteromonadaceae bacterium
GTTAGTGCATCCACTGCTTTAGCGTTGTTATTGAACGGTATGCTTCCAAATATTTTTACCCCTGCTGAGTAGTTACAGTAAATTAAAAATGTTAAGGAAATATCATGACAATAAGTTTTGAAGGAAAAATAGCCATAGTCACGGGTGCCGGTAATGGTTTAGGTCGTTCACATGCATTAGCGTTAGCAAAGCGTGGTGCTAAAGTGGTGGTTAATGATCTTGGTGGGACACGTGATGGCATTGGTATGTCATCTGAGGCTTCTCAGGCAGTAGTGGATTTAATTGAAAAAAATGGAGGCGAAGCGATTAGTCATGGTGCAAACGTCGCTAATTTTGACGAAGTACAAGATATGGTTCAACAGGCCATGAATAAATGGGGACGGGTTGATATTTTAACTAACAATGCCGGTATTTTACGTGATAAGTCGTTTACTAAAATGAGCCTGGATGACTTTAAACTCGTTATGGATGTGCATGTTATGGGATCAGTTAATTGCACTAAAGCGGTGTGGGATATTATGCGCAATCAAAACTATGGTCGTATTGTAATGACCACTTCTTCAAGTGGTATGTATGGTAATTTTGGTCAGTCAAATTATGGTGCAGCGAAAATGGCTGTTTTAGGTTTAATGAATACCTTAGTCCTTGAAGGGGCTAAAAATAATATTCGAATTAATGCCTTAGCACCAACAGCGGGTACGCGAATGACCGAAGACTTACTGCCAGAAAACATCGCAAAAATGTTCTCACCTGAAGCAGTGACTGCTGGCATGTTAACGTTATGTGATGATGAGGCACCTAATCGCTTTATCTTAAGTGCAGGCGCAGGCGGTTATGCCAGCGTTGGTCTGTTTGAAAGTGACGGTATCTTTCTTCCCGGTAATGAACAATTTCCTGAAAACGTCAGAGCACATTGGGATGAAGTAGCAAACACAGAGAATCAGGCTTCACTTAAATCGGGTGTTCAACAATCTGAGAAATTCTTAGGTAAAGCGATGGCCTATGTTCAATCTCAAAAAGCGCAGGTACATCAATAAGAAAAGCCTAACGTGGCACATTTAATAACTTATCTGCACCAACAGCAGCGGTAGGCGTAAAAGCTACTGTTATTATTATAGATTAAGGAGAGTTTTGGGAAAAAGTTATCGGTACACGTTTGTTGGAAGATTACAGTTTGACAGAATGTACGCCTTTGGTCACACTCAGTCTTTAGCTAGTGTCCGTCCAGAAACAATGAACCCGGTGAAACAGCAAAGGTAAGGCCGCTTAGCAGCATTAATAAAACAGCAACATTGATTAAAAAGAGATAAAAACATGACAACTTATACCGCAATCAATTTAATCGCCCGCCCAAAGGGTGGTCCCATAGGCCCTGAATTATTTGAAATCGTTCATAAAGACATGCCCAGTGTTAGCGAAGGAAAATTTCTAATTAAACAAACTCATATGTCCTTAGACCCAGCGATGTTTGGTTGGATGAGCCCCGATACTGAAAGTTACATTCCGCCAGTGGCGTTAGGTACTGTGATGCGTAGTTCAGGCATCGGAAAAGTAGTAGAGAGTAACCATCCTGGCTTTCAAGTGGGTGATCGGGTTACGGGTTTATTAGGTTGGCAGGAATACATATTAACCAATGGTCAAGGCTTACACAAAGTGCAGGCGCCATTACCCGAAGAAACGATATTATCGATATTTGCCTTACCCGGACTGACAGCAACACAGGGTCTTTTTGCGATTGGTAAACCTAAAGCAGGTGAAACACTCGTCGTTTCTGGTGCTGCTGGCTCTGTGGGGTCCATTGTTGGACAATTAGCCAAGGCGGAAGGACTAACCGTTGTTGGCGTTGTGGGTAGTGATGAAAAAGCTGATTGGATTATCAACGAATTAGGTTTTGATGGTGCAATTAATTATAAAACCGATGATTTAGCCACTAAGTTAGCAGAGCTTACACCTAAAGGTATTGATATTTACTTTGAAAATACCGGTGGCCCAATTCAGCAACATGTTTTCGCCAGAATGAATACTCATGGTCGAATTGCCGTTTGCGGCATGATTGCCGATTACCCTAAAGCAGAACCAGACTTAGGACCTAATTGGATCCCAATGATCAAAAAACGTTTAACGGTACAAGGTTTTGCGATGCCGGATCATTTTGGTGATATACCTCAGCTGTTAGAAAAACTCACCCCTTATGTGATGCAAGGGAAAATTAAACACCGTACACATATTTTACAAGGGCTAGAATCAGCTATTACCGGTTTAAATTTATTTTTTACTGGCGGTAATAAAGGCAAGTTAATCGTGAAGCTTTAGACACTTGATTAACAAAAAAAAATGATAAAATTTATTTGATCAACAAACTTGTTCAAACAGATAATTAACATGAGCGATAAGACAATATCCGCTTATATTTACCCATAATGGAGAGGTGAGAATGACACATAAATTTAAGCTACTTGGCATAAAATCAATCACTTTATTGACGTTATGCTTAGTAGTAACGCTAACTTATTCAACAGCAAGAGCAGAGAATAACGCTAAGTTGCGTGACGTTGTAATGGTAGGCAATAATTGGGATGGCACAGTAGATATATTTGACCCTAAAACCTTTAAAGTGATTAAACGCCTTAATGTCGTTCCTGACCGTGAAGCAAGAATGGAAGAAATATATTCAGGGATAATTCGCCGCATTAAATCTACTTTCATTCGAGAGGTAATTGGTGAAGGACATGATCAATTGGTGGACGATATGTTTACTTCTAATGATGGTCGATATCTTTATGTATCACGTCCTAGTTTTGCTGATGTTGTCGCGATTGATATTAATAACGGTGAGATAATTTGGCGAACAAAAATTGAAGGTGACCGCGCCGATCATTCAGCCATATCACCGGACGGAAAAACCTTTCTTGTTTCGGCATCTACCGCCCGAAAAGTTCAAGCGATTGATACCAAAACAGGCAATATTATCGGTGAGTTTGAATCAGGGGATCAACCTCATGAGAGCACATATTCGCGTGATGGGAAATTAATATATCATGCCAGTATTGGTAAAGTTTTTATTTCCTCTTCAAAGTTAGATTGGTTAAAAGGCGATCGTTGGTTTCAGGTTGTGGATGCAAAAACGATGAAAGTGCTAAAACGTGTTGATATGGGGGAAAAACTCACAGAATTTGGCTTTCCTTGGCAAGATAAAGCCATTAGACCTATGGCCATTGCACCAGATGAACGATTTGCCTATTTACAAATTTCGTTTTTTCATGGTTTTTTTGAATATGATATGAAACTTGAAAAAATAACACGTAAATTAGCACTACCTATTCCCGAGCAAATTCAAAAAATGAGTTATAGCGACTACCAACTCAATTCAGCACACCATGGTTTAGCCATTAACCAACAAGGGACAAAGTTATGCGTGGCGGCGACCATGTCGGGTTATGCTGCGATTGTAGACCGAAAAAGTTTTAGCTATACCCGCATTGAACTTGCAGATACGCCCTTAGGTGCTAAACCTTATTGGGCAACAGAAAGTGCTAACGGCAAGCATTGCTATGTTTCTGTGAGTGAGCAAGACAGAGTATCGATTATTTCTTTCGATGATGAAAAAGAAATTGCCAGCATACCGGTAGGAGATCATCCTCAGCGCATACGTACAGGAAAAATGTTATTACTCAATTAATGCCGGGTCGAGGGAATATCCCCGATGTTCCCTATTCTTGTTACGGCTGGTTATTGAGTAATAGCGCCTGACTCAACACCTTACGTTACAAAACCATGACTCGGGGTCTCGGTGGTTTGCTAAACTTTACCAAGCAGAGAACTTCCACGTAGAGTAGACCGTGGGAACTTCCCCCACAGCCTCTCGCAGAACGGTACGTGAACCTCTCGATTCATACCGCTCCCATTACGCAAACGCACCTACCATTCCAGCTCGCCAATGAGCAAACAAACAGGGATCTTGCTCAAAAATTCTTTCCAAGAATTTTATTGCTTTTATTTTATGTCGCCTTAGTGTTTTAAACTTACGCCTAGCCCACCTAACCAGTGCTTTATTTACATGTCGGCACATGGCATACAATGCTGAACGGGTAAATCGGCCATAATAGCCTATCCACCCCTGTATTATTGGGTTAAGCCATTTAGCTAACTGATCAATACTCAACTCTGTTGCCATTCGCACACGTAATTTCCTGATCTTCAATCGCATTGCTTTAAGGCTATTTTACTCACCGCTGGTGTAAAGTTGATAAATACACTATTACGCCTTCGGTTATGGCACAATCTCCGTCTAAAAGTGTAACTCAGAAAATCAAACTCAGTATTTTCATACTGTCCTTTACGACTTCCATCTTTACAATAAACGATTTTGGTTTTCAGCGGGTGAAGTTCAAGACCACATGCTTCAAAGCGTTGTTTTAATACTTCTAACATGTGTTTTGCCTCGGCTTCACTGTTACAATGAACAAGTCCATCGTCGGCATAACGACACCATAGTGTCTTTGGGTAATGTTTTTGTAACCATTTATCAAAGACATAATGTAGAAATAGATTTGAAAGAACTGGACTAATCACGCCACCTTGTGGAGTGCCCTTGTTCCTTTGGACTATTTTACCATTAGCTTTCTGCATCGGCGCTGTTAGCCAGCGTTCAATGTATAGCCTAACCCATGGATTATCTGTATGCTTATCCACTGCTTTCAACAATAAATCATGAGGAATGTTATCAAACAGTCCTTTGATGTCGAATTCGAGTACCCAATTGTATTTCCAACACCGTTGGCGTGTTATGCCAATGGCATCTATTGCTGATTTGTTTGGTCGATAACCATACGAATCGGGCAGAAAATGTGGTTCAACTAAAGGCTCGAATGTTAACTTAACCACCATCTGAGCGATGCGGTCACTTACTGTTGGTATACCTAATATTCGTTCTCCTCCCGTTTTCTTCGGTATCGCTACCGCTTTGACAGGAGGTGGAAAATAACTGCCAGAAGACAATCGATTCCATAATTTGTAAAGATTTCCTTTTAAATTTGATTCAAAATTAACAATTGATTGATGATCAACACCCGCAGCCCCATGATTAGCTTTCACTAATCTATAGGCCTGCACAACATCCCATTTGGAAATAATAAATGGTTTTGTTTGATTCATGATCTCCTCCTGTTATTAAACAGTTGGATCATAAATGTCCACGGAAGCGTCATAACTTTAGTTTTAAGTGGTTATAATCTATACTATGGTGACATGAACTTGATTGAGTGAATTTAAAA
>JABSOJ010000310.1 GCA_013216005.1 Alteromonadaceae bacterium
AAAAGTGGTTGAATAAGCTCATCCATAGTAATTTCAGTGCAAGATGCTTGTATTGACTGGTGAACTACCTCTCTTTGAGCTGGTGTCATCGATAAAAGCGCCCTTGTTATCTGGTTAAGCTTACTTACAAATGATTTTGTCTTCATTGCCTTTAACCTCAATGAGTTATGCTCACTTATAAGTATAGACAACAATTAGATGGAACAGAGCCAAAATGATAGATCGAATATATTCGGCTTCACTAGCTAGTTTAACCTCCAAAGTAAGTGTTAAATTTGGGACGTCAAGTTGTGACGCAAATGGTTATCCTATTATTTGGGGGGTTAAGTTATATTCAAATTAGAGAATAACTTGGGTTAAGGGAAGTCTATTTGGCGGCCAAATGTGAATGTCACTTCAAACATGTAGTTATTCGGCTCTGTTGTAGATAATTGTTGTCCCTTCAAATGGAATTAAACTCAACCCTTATATCTAGGACTCTGTGACTAATTCTCGTTAAAAAACCAATTTATCGCCTAACCCTTTAAAAATAGGGGATTCATCGAGGGACAACAGTATTATGGAACAGAGCCAGTTATTCACTGCATTCTAAAAATTAGATCCCTAGCTCCCTTTGAATCAATAATAATTAAGAAATAGACGCCGAAATATTATTAAAACATGCGCCAGAAACCACGGCGACGACGCTGTGCTCGTTGGCGTTGTTTTAACGTTCCGCTGATTGGCACACTGACGGTGGCAATTATTTTACCGTCAGTACGATCTATTAATGAATAGCTTTTGCTTTCATCTAAAATATGACCGGAAAATTTTAGTTCAACGCTGCCTCTTTTGCTATTGTTCCAACATTTTATTGCGGGTAAATTATCCCCGGTATATAAACAGAATCGGCTACTGCTGGGGGTTTCCCAAAGGACATAAAAAGTCATTTCGCAAAATACATCTAAGGGAGACAATTCACAAGACGTTGGGCTGGCGACCATACTTGCGACGGTTATATTTTGTTTGCTGGGAGATTCGGCCATGGCAAATGCATTACTTGATATACACAAAATCAAAGTAATTGATAAATTGAGCCAAAATTTTACTACTGTCCGTGTAGTTAAAGTCTGTGTAACTAAAAAGACCACATAACCCCCATACCAAGAGTTATACTGTCATCGTTAGGTGAAACTAACGGGCTTTTCTTGATGTTATCACTGATGATTGAATAAGAGCCGTAAGCGAAAAATGATAAGTAAGCATTATACTGATATGCCGAATATAAGCGTAAATTATGAATAATGGAACTACTGGGTTGATAAAAAGGTCTATCCGCCCTGACTTCATTTTCGTCTATGCCAAAATAGTAATCGGTAGAATTGTCGCTTAACCAGGAAATGCCATAAGAAGGCCAAACGACCCAGCGTTTCATAAAAATAGGGTAGGCATAATCAAAAGCAATAACTAATCCTTTATGTGTGTTCGAAACATCGTGCAATGCTCTAAAACGAGCTTCACCATGTTTGTAGCTGTAATATACTTCAATACCTGTATCTAAAGATGTTTTGCGTTCATTGATACCTGTGAGGGTGTTTCCGTAGTTTTGTGACTCTGCGTCAAAGCCGGAAAATAATGATTCAGCAATAATATTTACGACAAAATGCTTAGTACGTTGCAAGCTGTAACCTAAAGTTAGCGGTCGGCCAACTAGTGGGTGAACTTCGAGAAAAAAATCTTTGTAGTAATAACCGCCGGAA
Source organism: Alteromonadaceae bacterium (assembly GCA_013216005.1). Taxonomy (GTDB): domain Bacteria; phylum Pseudomonadota; class Gammaproteobacteria; order Enterobacterales; family Alteromonadaceae; genus JABSOI01. The sequence goes on from JABSOJ010000310.1 coordinate 1,740, forward strand.
AGTAATACTGATGCGTTAAAACTACCAATTTCATGATCGTTAACCCCTTTAAGATAATTACGGTTAAAACCTACGGCAAATCCAAGGTCCAGTTCCCAATAGCTGTCTTCTTCATCTAAACTTTCTTTAATTTGATCCGTAGAACTTTTAGGTGCCTGGCTTGGAGAAACTGTGGTTTCTGCCGCCTGAACATTGTTAAAAAGGTTGAGTAACAGTAAAGAAATAATTAGTCGAATGTATTTGTTCATTTTTGATAACTATACCAAATAAACCAAAGGCACAAATATACCAAAGGCAATTTTTAAGTAATATTAATAATGTTTGTTAGTTTGACTGAGCAAGCTTAATAGTTCAATGCTTGAATAAAAATACTTAAGCTATTAAATAGTATAAAAATCCCACCTTTCGATGGGATTGTACACTGACGCCATTTTCAGCAATTAAATTTCATGATCAACCACTTCATAACCTAAGGCTTCAAGTTGAGGTCTTAGTGTTTTAGCATCACCCACAACAACTAATAACATATCTTTTAAGTTTAAATGTTTTTTAGCCAGACGATTAATTTCTTCAATATTTATGTTGTTAACGATATCTGTACGTTGTTTAATGAAATCTGGCGTTAAATTATGCTCTAATATCTGAGCGAGAAAACCTAATTTAGCCAGTGGAGTTTCATACTTTAAAGCATCTTTTTGGTTAATTGCATTTTTCATGAAAGAGAGTTCTTCAGCAGTAATACCGTGCTCTGCATACTTGTTGATTTCTTTTGTAAACTCAATAATTGATTTGTCGGTAACGTCAGCTCTAACCAGAGCATACGCAGTAAACATACCAGATATTTTATTTGCGCTAAAACCAGAACGTGCTCCGTAGGTATAACCTTTATCTTCACGTAAATTAAGATTTAAACGGCTATTAAAGGCCCCTCCAAATGTGAAGTTCATCAAGTTCGTCTTGTAGTATTCACCGGTAATATCTTGGGTAATAGAGCGCTTGCCAAGGTAAATAGCCGATTGAGCAGCTTCATCTTTATTGACTAAATAAATTACGCCTAATTTAGTGTCGGGTAATGGTAATGTTAAATTAAGTGATTTGCCTTTGCCCTGCCAGTTTTTAAAAACAGCCAATGACTCCATAACCTTAGTTTGTGGCATATCAGAAACAATAATTAATTGACTATTAAAAGGTTTAACTTGTTGTTGGTAAAACGCTTTAATATCAGCCAGCGTTATATTTTTAAGACTAGTTTCTGAGCCTCCGCTTGGAGTGGCTGCAATATTATCAGCATGCAACAATTGACGGTAAGCCGTTCTTGCTAAATATGATGCATTTTTTTTGTTGTTGATAACCCCTTGAATTGCATTACTCTTATTTCGTTCAAATTCTTTGAGTTTGAATGCAGGCATCATCAACTTTTCTTTGACTAATGCTATCGTTGCATCAATGTTTTTCGTTAAAGCGTTTACATGAATATTTAAGTATTGATTGCCCGCAGAAATATTGATTGAACTGCCTAATTTAGATAATGCCAGACTCATTTTTTCCGCAGAACGAAGAGTTGTCGATTCGTTTAACATACTAGCGAGTAAATCAATCGACCCTGCTTTCTCTTTGGCTTCGTAATAATGTCCCGCAGGTATTTTAAGCAAGAATGATGTCGTAGGTGTTTCACTGCTTTGCGTACCTAGTATTTTAATACCGTTAGCAAAACTTTTTTTCCACATTTCAGGCACGTCAACCGCTTTGTTTGCTCCTGCATCAGGAATAATACTTCGGTTAAAGTTGTCGTGTGGTTTACGTAAATTCAAATCATCACTGGACGTTGTGGCAGCCGTTGTGATCTTACGTTCTTTAGGTTTAAAATTATCTTTTGCCGCGATTAATTCAGTTTTACCTTTAGGTACAATGCTCATAATAACTGAATGTTTATTTTTGATATATTGCTTAAATACACGCATTACATCGGCTTTAGTTACATTGGCATAACGGGCGATGTCTTGTTCGATATAGTTAGGATCACCTGTAAATGTCTGGTTAGCAGCCAGTGTAGATACTTTTCCTGCGACACTTTGCAGATCAAAAATAAAATTAGCTTCCATATTTGCTTTAACTTTTAATAAATCGTCGTCTTGTACGCCACGTTGTTCAAATTCAATTAAAGTATCACGAATAATCTTTTCTATATCCGTAAGGCTTTTTCCTGAAGCTGGGTGTGGTAAGGCCAATAAATTAAACGAACAGGCTAATTCATTGCAGGGATGACTTGCAGAAGCTTGTACCGTTATTCTGTTTTTAACAAGATTTTTATACAGTAGCGAGGTTTTACCACTACCTAGAATACTTGATAATACATCTAATGGCGCTTCATCTTCATGGCGAACGGATACCGTAGGAAAAGACATGTAAATTAAAGGTAAGCCTACATTATCTTCCATTGAGATATAACGATCTTGATCCAATGAGAAAGGAGGTTTCTCTGGTATTTTAACTTCTGGACCACGTGGAATTGTCGAAAAATATTTTTTCACTAAATGTAATGTATTGGTGATATCAATGTCGCCACCAATAGTAATTGTTGCATTGTTAGGTCCGTACCAACGTAAGAAAAATGCTTTAAGATCATTCACATTGACACGGTTTAAATCGTCAATATAACCAATTGTCTGCCAAGAATAAGGATGTCCTACAGGATACAATGCTTCAAATACTCGCTCCCTTAATAATCCGTAAGGTCGATTTTCAAACTTTTGGCCACGTTCATTTTTTACAGTTTCACGCTGAACTTCAAATTTTTCCTGAGTAACAGCATCAACCAGAAAACCCATCCGGTCAGCTTCTAACCAAAGCATTTTTTCAAGTTGATTAGCCGGAACTGTCTGGTAATAATTTGTTCTGTCTTTATTAGTCGTTCCGTTAAGAGAACCACCAGCTTCGGTGACTAATTTAATGTGTTGTTCATCGGCAACATTTTCAGAACCCTGAAACATCATATGTTCAAAAAAATGAGCAAAGCCTGATTTTCCCGGCTCTTCACGACCTGAGCCAACATGATAGGTTATATCTACATGTACTAATGGATCAGAGTCATCTTGATGGAGAATTACAGTCAAGCCATTATCAAGGACATATTTTTGGTAAGGAATAACCGTTTTTCCTGCCAGAGCTTTAACTTCTTCAATAAAAACTACGCCGGTAATTTTTTTAGCGCTAGTGATAGTGTTTTTATTATTTTGTGTATCTGTAGTGGTTTGTAATGGTGTTTGTTCACATGCCGTTAAGCAAGTAAGCAATAATGGTAGTGTCCATTTTTTCATTGTCTTTGCCTGTATTTGTGCCTGTAAAAGGTGATTGCTTTAATCATAAGTCATTCGACACATGGGGAATTAGCTGATTTGTTACAAAATATTATTGATTCTCAAGTGGTTGGTCTATAGCCTACAAAGCTGTCTCTTGATCATAATTTTGTTATAGCTTATTCCAATTTGAGCTGTTTAAATATCTCAACAGCCTCGACAAGTT
>JABSOJ010000311.1 GCA_013216005.1 Alteromonadaceae bacterium
CCCCATTAAGAGGCAAATAATAGTTGGCTAAAATAAGCGACGAAGGAGCAAATAGCCAACTGTTATTTGTCCTGCTTGAATGGCTTGTTATACATTAATTTCTAGCCTTACCAGCCTCTAAGATAGGCATACCAGCTTCTGTTGGAATATAAATACGCTCACCATTACCTTCTTGTAAGCCTTTAATCCAAATATAACGCAGATATGCTTCATTATTTTTTAAAGATTCACCAATTATTTTATTTGCTTCAGCTGCTGCTTTTGCCAGTTCAATATCAGCTTTACCTTCTGCTTTAGCACTGACTAATTTAGCTTCGCCTTCAGCTTCAGCTAAAGTTACTCTTGCTTTTGCTTGCATCAATGCGGCTTGTTCTTGAGCTTTAGCTTCTACTATGAGAATTTGTTTACTCCATTCAGCTTCTTTTAGAGAAGCCTTACCATTCATTTCCATGCTGTAAACTTTATATTTAGGCCAAGCCCACAAAGCTAAACTGATGGTCAAAACAAAGGCAACAAGCAAAAAAGCTAAGCCTCCAAATGCGATTGCATTCCTATTAGGGTGCATGGACTCTCCTTAATGTATAACGCCCATTTAAGGGGCAAAATATAGTTGGCTAAAATAGGTGAACGGAGTGAACAAAACAGCCAACTGTATTTTGTCCCTCTTTAAATTCTTGTTAGGTGCTATTTGACCATAGCTCGTATCTACGGCTTTGATTTTGACGACTTGATGGGCATATGTAATCGATAAAAATGACCAAATTATTAGCAGAGCCGTTGCGAATATAACCAAAGCTTTTAGGAATAACTCCTTTACCAATTTCTGAAATGTATACCGCTATATCTATATTATTTTCATCTAGTATTGCATTGCCTCCTTTTAAGGGAGAACAACCATTTATTTCTTTAGGACCTGTAAGATTTAGGGTTGTAGCTTCTTTATCACGAGACAACTCAATAATAAAACCTAACTCATTTGCAAATGCTTCATTTAATTTAACTGATTCGATTCCAGGTGATGCTTCAATTAGAAATGAAACCATAAAACTTAAATTTATAACAAGAATGCGAATCATAATCTCATGGCACCTAACGCCTCAATAAGAGGCAAAAAATAGTTGGTTAAAATAAGCGACGCAGGAGCAAAAACCAACTGTTTTTTGTCCTGCTTTATTGCCTTGTTAGGCATTTACTGCTTGAGTTCTTCCCAAGTATCAGCACCATCAAAATACCGAGTTTTAATAGCGCTAACTATATTGGCATCCACAAGGCGAAAATTGACCGCCATTTTATGCTTATTTCCAAGTTCTGTTGGAGTGTAATGCGTTAAGCATCCACAGTTTTTACAATGATGGAATTTGATGGTTTTGTCACCCCAACAGTATGAAGCTATCGCATCTATTGTAGCTGTAATTGTAACCTCAGTAGGTGAGAAATACGCCCAGAGTGAGGCATACTTACTGCAAGCGGAGCAATTACAACTTGTGACTGTTTCTGTTGTGGCAGGAACCGTTATTTTGATATTGCCACAATGACAGCTTGCTTCAATCATTCCGTGAAACTCCTTGATGCCTAACGCCCATTTAAGGGGCTGATAACTGTTTGCTAAAATGTGTAGCGAAGCGAAACCGAGCAAACTGTTAACAGTCCCGCTTTAAATGCTTGTTAGGTATATTTGCACCATGCCATAAGTAGTTTTAATGATTATGAATAAGGCTTAATTGGTTACCTTTTGAGTCGGTAAAATGACCTATACCAATTCGGATTAAATCTATTAACCACCAAATACCAAAACCACCTAAAGTAATGAGCATTAAAATTCCCGTTCCTGTTTTTCCATATATGAATCTGTGGAGTCCAAAAATACCGAAAAGGAAGCATACGATGAATGCAATAACACCTTCGGAGTTTTTGCGAGAAGGACTACTGGAAACTACAGTAAAATTTTGTTTTAAACCACAATGAGTGCAATTTAAATCAATATCGGAAATTTGTTGACCACAATAACGGCAAAAAACACTTAAACTCATAATTCATCCTTAATACAGTAATTGATTAATATACCTAACGCCCATTTAAGGGGCTGATAATTGTTTGCTAAAATGTGTAGCGAAGCGAAACTGAGCAAACTGTTAGCAGTCCCGCTTTAAATTCTTGTTATGTTTACTTTTTACCCAACTGCGAATCACTGATTGTCTTTACTTGTTTTTCTAGATGCGAAACCTCTATCGCAACACAAATATTTTTGCCTACTTTTAAAAGGGATAAAAATATTGCTATAGCTATGATCCGTTCATATGTTTCTAGTTCATAAGTTAGCAAGAAAGCACAAAAAGGTGCCCATAAAAGTACACGAATAAATATATAAAAAAGTGTATATTTTTTTTCTGCTACTTCCTCGTTATCTTTTAAGCATTGAGCCGCAAATACATATTCAGGTGAGGCTTGTAGTGATTTTTCTTTTTCGAGAATAAGAGTAAGAATAGCTTCATACTTTTCAGGATACTTTAACTTATCGATATTTTCTTCGACATCATAGAGTTCCTCTAAAGTGTATTCTTCTAAACCATGACTCAAAATCGACACTCTCTAAGTAAACATAACGCCTAATTAACAGGCAAAAAATAGTTGGCTAAAATAAGTGAACGTAGTGAACAAAAAGCCAACTGTTTTTTGTCCTTGTTTAATTTCTTGTTAGCTTTCTTTATCAGGCTTACTGCCCATTTTACCGATATCTGATTGACCACGGCTTTCAATATAATCATCTATTTCAGTAATCATTTGAATAGAGTATACATTCCAAGTTTTATCTGGTTTATAAAACTCCATATGTAATAGCACGGGTTGTCGTTTAAATTTTAAAAGATACCACCTAGCCATAAATGTCCCATCAATCCCTTGCTCATGCAATATTTCATAGCTGTAAAATTTACCCATTATTTTAAAGTTACCATCAAATTGACTATTAGTTTGATCCATATCTGACTTAGTTATGTAATCAGCACTAGAACTCTTTGAAAGAGCTGTTGAAACAATTTGACTATAATCTCCTTTTTTAAATAACTCCATTACTGGATTCGCCAATTCATCTATCTCAGATTGATCATCAGCGTAAGTATTAATTGAAACAAACAATAGGATTAGGGTAAGTAAATTTTTCATAGTATTCCTTGAAAGCTAACGCCCCATTAAGAGGCAAATAATAGTTGGCTAAAATAAGCGACGAAGGAGCAAATAGCCAACTGTTATTTGTCCTGCTTTAATGACTTGTTAGGCATTTTCACGTAGAAAAAAGCCGTTAATTCGTTTACTTACGCTAAATATTGTTGAAGTAATAATTAGACAATCGATCGTAAACACAACAGCAAAAGCTATGAGTAAAGCATCAGGGGACATAGTTTCGCTGATTCCATAAATAGATACAAACCGAATTATGAAAGACCATATAAGAAAATATATAGTTAAACGAATTTTTTCGCTGCGGTTGAAATCGCGATTAAACTTTTTGGTAAATTTCCAACATATTACAGATAGTGAAATGTACACAACTAATACGGTAGCGAGAATCCCTAACTCAACACCTGACAATACATAGATCATTAAATAGCTAGCAGACAGCCAAACGATTGGGAGCACCAACGCGTAAGCAAATATTTTGGGGGAGACTTGAGCCATACTTTAAATTTACTCCAATCCTTGTCTAAATGCCTAACAGCTTATTATGTAGAAGTCTCAGTAACCCCCAAGCTCCTACAAAATATATTTAGCCTTTAATATCTCATAATTTCAACACGTTAGAAACAAGAATCCATCTTTATTTTACCTCTACTGATTATTACTAAGAAGTCTCAGTAATCCCATCATAAAAACAATAATTTAATCAATATAAATCATGAGCTTACTATAACTTATGAAATATTATGCGTGTTACTGAGACGTCTCAGTAACACGCATTAGTTAACGCTAATAAAAAATAATAAGTATAGGAGTTACAAAATGGGGCATTCACCATTTCTGGAATCTATTAGAACGGTATTGAGAACAGGTCATTATTCAATTCAAACTGAAAAGACATATTTGTTATGGATAAAGAGGTTCATCATTTTTAATAATAAGCAACATCCTAAAGACATGGGAGAGCAGGAAGTGACTAATTTCCTATCTCATTTGGCTGTAGAGCGACAAGTCACTGCATCAACACAGAACTTAGCACTGTGCTCTATTGTTTTTATGTACAAACACATTTTTTCTCGTGAGTTAACCTTATTACCTGAAACTATAAGAGCAAGGGCACCTAAACGTATTCCAACAGTATTATCTCATGACGAAGCTATGTGCATAATTTCTAAAATGAAAAACCCTCATAAGTTAATGTTTTCTATCTTGTATGGGTGTGGATTACGTAAAGCTGAACTCTTAACGTTAAGGATAAAAGACATCGATTTTGGCTCAAACAATATCTTTGTCTTTCGTGGCAAAGGAGGTAAGGATAGAGTTACAATGCTACCTGAATCATTATTCGAGCCGCTAAAAGAACAAATTGAAAAAGTAAAAAGAGTGCATCAAAAAGACCTCGCTGAAGGTGAAGGTAAAACAAGCCTCCCCTTAGGGTTAGCTCGAAAGTACCCTTATGCCATTATTGACTTTAAATGGCAGTATGTCTTTCCTTCAACGGTTAGATGCCTACATCCAACTGATGGCTACTATTGTCGCCATCATCTTCACTGGACAGCTTTGACCAAATCTCTGCGAAAGGCCCTTAACCAAACAAGTATTAGGAAACATGTAACAGCACACACCTTTCGTCATAGCTTTGCTACACAACTATTATTAAACGGTGCCGACATTAGAACAGTGCAAGAGCTATTAGGACATAATGATTTGAGAACCACCCAAATATATACCCATGTAATTGGACAGCACTCCTCTGGTACAACGAGTCCTATGGATAGAAAATAATTATAAATAACTTGGACGTATAGCGCTGCGCCATAGAATATGAACGGTAGCAATGAGCCTTGAAGCGGATGTTAGGGGTAACAAGTTACAAGTTAGCGCAAAAATAGCCCTTACAGGGCTATTCTTACTGTATTCCAACATAGCCCAAACGTCCGCTTTATTATGTGAAGCCGACGTTAACGTTTTAGAACCTAAAGACCGCTTTTGGCTATCAGTTGACCTAAAGAACAACCAGTAGCTAACGTCAGCAAAGCGAACTTAGTTAACGTTATAATTC
>JABSOJ010000312.1 GCA_013216005.1 Alteromonadaceae bacterium
TTCTTGTGCTTTTTCTTGCGCTAACTCTTGCTTACACTCTTGCTCTTGCTCAAACCAAAGCTGAAGCTTTTCAGACATTAGTGACTGTTGTTCGGCTATTATTTCAGCTTGTTGTTGATATTGATTGACCAACATAAGTGATTGCTGCTTTTCAGCTGATATTTCCTGCTGTAATTTTTTAAGTGACTCACGTTTTTCGACAGATATTAACGCTGCTAAAAATTCATTTTCGTCGTTAAAAATACTTGCGGCTAAACTACTTTGCCAAGTTTGTTTCGATTCGTTGAGTAAGACGTTTAACTCCACAAGTTGCTGCTCTGTCGCTTGTAAATTACCTTGCAGTACTTGTAATTGCCGCTTTTGTTCATTAACACTCTGATTTTGCTTGTCTAAAAGCGCTTTAGCATTTAACCGGCTTTGCTGAATATATTCACGAACCTGTTTTACCTCTTGCTCAGCAAAAAGTTGAAAACGTTGCTGTTTCAGCTCTTTTAATGCTGCCAATGCCTGTTCTACTTGTCTGGTGAACTTTTGTTGGTCACTATTTACCTGTGCTAACTGATGAGTAGCAACCGCCAGTGACTGTGTGATTTGATTAAGCTTTTCCTGTTCACTCGCGTGTGAGATTAACGCTTGATTATAGTCATTGACTTGCGCTTGTAAGTTTAACCACCATTGTTCAAATTCATTACTTTCACTTAGCAATACCTCAAACTTAAATTCACTCTTTTGTTCAGAGTGCTCTGAGTGAACTGACGGCTCTGACAGCTCAGGTTTTTCCAGAACATTCTGAATATCTTTCAATAATTGCCCGGCTAGCTCAGTTGTCAGTACTTGCTTACTTACTAACTGCTTAGATAATTCAGCAAACATTGACGTTTGTTGATTAACTTTATTCTCTGATAATTGTTGTTGAGAGATTAAATTAAGCTGCTGCTTTTCATCATCATTGAACTGTTGTTGCGCCTGATTAAGTTCATGGTTCACTTGTTGTAGTTGGCTAACAAGCGACCTCAGTAATTTAACTTGTTGATCACTGTTCAAACAATAATTTTCAATGATTTCAAACTCAGCTAACTGACAAGACAATGCCAAATTCACACTATGTTCAAGCCATAATTGCGCTAAGTTTTGCTGCTCAGTTTTAGCTTTTTCATTATTGGCAATAGTTGCGTTCAATTGTGTAGTCAATAAAGTTTCTTGTTGGTTAAGTGCTATACCTCGTTGCTCTAAAGTTGATAACTTTTCTTTTTGCAAAGCTAAGCGGTTTTGTTGATCACTGACATTTATTTGCTGATATACGGTAATGGCCGGATGTTGATGTGAACCGCATAACGGACAAGCTTCATCGGGTTGTAACTTAGCCCTGTGCTCGGTTAAAGCCATAATAGTTTGTTGTTGATTTACTATGGTTTCTATATCAATAAGTTTTTGTTTTTCAACCCGGTAAAGGGTTTGGAGTTTTTTATGCTCCGCCCGGTTTTCTTGGTGTAATTGCTGATCTTTTTTAATATCGGTTAAATGCTGTTCAATTTCATTATTGAGCACTTGAAAACGTCTGGCATTTTGCAGTGACTGTGCTTGAACACCTTGATTTACCTGTAACTTAGACAACTCATTTTGCAGGTGTTGCTCATCAACAAAATCGTTAAGTAAAGCGTCTTTCCGTTGTTTTAGCTGTTCAATCTGGTTTTTAACTTTAGTGAGGGTTTGCTCTGACGTACTGAGCATTCCTGTTAATTCCTGCTGCTGCGTTTGAGTCACTAACTGCTCAGATTTCAAAGTATTTTGCTGGTTTTTATAATCAATGCTGAGTCTGTTTTCTTGCTGGATTTGCAAATACTGGTTTTTCCACAACGGCAGTTTTTCAGGTAAAATTTGCAATTGCTGATTATGCTCAATATAAGTTTTTAACTTGTTTAACTCTGTTTGCTGAGTTAATAATTCACCTTGAATCTGTTTATCTTTTTTAACTGTTTGCTCAACAGAAACTAATTCAGCTTTATTGTGTTCTAACTTCTGCTGAGCAGTTTCTATTGAATTATCTAACGGCAACACTTGTTCAATAATCAGTGCTTCTTTACTATGAAACTCCTGCTCTTGCTGCTGTTGCGACGATATCAAATCGTTCAGTTGTTGCTCAACTTTTTGCGTTTCTGTTTCGCTGTTTGTCAGCAACTGAGTTATATCAGTTAACGCTTGCTGAATTTCTGACGTTTTCTTTGCGGTTACTTGTTTTTGTTCATAGGGTAAACGCAATAATTCTGCGGGTTCAGACAATTGTAATAGACTTAATTCGTCTTTCACTGAATTTTCTTTATTGATAACCGCTTGCTGTTGCTGCTGAGCTTCTTTAAATTTATCTTGATTCTCGTTTGAAGCTGCCTGCCACTTTATTACGTCTTGCCAATTTGCTTGTTTGGTGACTAACTGCTTTTCTTCAATTTTTATTTTATTAAATTGTTCATTGATTAATTCAAGCTCTCCATCACTAATTAACGATACGCCTTGGCTGTGAGCTTGCAGTAGCTTAAGTTCTTCATTCACTTTTTTATGATTGTCGAATACCTGTTGAGAAACTAAACCATAAATTTCAGTGCCGGTTAATTCTTCCAGTAATTCAGCTCTGTCGTTAGCTGGCGCATTTAAAAAAGCAGCAAACTGACCTTGCGATAACATCATCGACTTAGTAAACCGTGAAAAGTCCAAACCAGTAAGTCGGGCAATTTCATTACGAACATGAGATAATTTTTCCGCTAAAATATCACCGTCAAGGGTCGCTAACTCAGCTTTTGGTGATTGCAAATTACCATCAATTTTATTCTTTGCCCGACGTTGACTCCAGAAAGCGCGATAACCTTTACCTTTTACTTCAAATTCAACTTCAGCTAAACAGCTAGCAGTGTGGCGGGTCATTAACTGATTTTGTTTATCTGAAACCGTTAATCTGGGTGTTTGATGGTAAAGCGCTAAACAAATAGCATCTAAAATGGTTGTTTTTCCTGCTCCTGTCGGGCCTGTTATCGCAAACAAACCACTGGCGTCAAATGGTGCTTTGGTGAAATCTATCTGCCAATGGCCTTTTAATGAATTGATGTTTTCAAATCGTAAACTTAAAATTTTCATGCTTTAGCCTCATGATCATTTGAGACTAGCGCTGATTTAACTTCTTCAACTGCTTGTTGAAATAATAATGTTAAACGATCCTTTCGGGACAGTTCGTCATCTGTTTGCCAATGCTCTTGTGCAAGACGGGTTTCAAAAACATCCTCCAGACTTAGCTCATTTAAGGTGATTTTTTTCTGATTATTCGGCATTAATTCACGTGATTTTTTACTGCGTCGCACCAATAAAATTTCGATCGGTAAATCTTCAATTAAATTGTCAATACGCCCTTGCAAGTCTTGTAAATATTCAGCGCTTTCTATTTCTATATCGAGCCATATTTTATCTTGTGACTCTTGTACTTCTTGTTGTAATGTTGGATCAACAGTGTGTTTATCAACAACAAGATTAATGTCTTGTGCTAAATCTTCCAATGTCGTTTTTATCATCGCCATCGCTTGAAAACAAGGTACAACCAAGGGGGTAATTTCAGGCTTGTGTCCTGCGTCGTCTTCTTTATTTTCGCAAAAATCAACCATCAGTACTTGTTTGTCTTGTTTGAGTTCGTCAAAACTTAATGGAATAGGCGAACCGCAATATCGAATACAATCATCTTTATTTACTTTCTGCGGTCGATGAATATGACCTAGCGCAATATAATCAGCTTTGGGAAAAGCATTCGCAGGAAAGGCATCTAATGTACCAATATAAATTTCACGAACAGAATCACTGGTTGATGCACCTACAGTAGTTAGATGTCCGGTCGCAATAATAGGTAGATCCTGTTTTTTGGCTAACAACTGAGCATGATCAAAAAGTGTTTGATAATGATCGGCAATTGCCTGCTGCAATGATTGTTGCTTTGTACTTGCAGACTGCCCTGCCTTACTTCTTATAACGTCTCTTGGACGAATAAAAGGTATGGCACAAATAATCGCCTTCGCCTGACCGTCTTTATCGGTAAGCGCAAAAACTTGTTGATCAATATTATCGCTTACCGCAGGAATGACATAAGTAGATAAACTGCCAAGCAACTGTCTGGATTCACCTAACATTGCCACTGAATCGTGGTTACCCGCCAGCACAACAAGCTGACAATTTAACTGATGAATATTAACAATAAAATCAAAATACATTTCACGGGCATAACTGGGCGGAGTACCAGTATCAAAAATATCTCCGGCAACAATAATGGCATCAACTCCCTGCTCTTTAACCTGCGCTAGCAACCAGGTTAAAAACTGTTGATGTTCATTTGCACGGCTTTTACCATAAAAATGTTGACCCAAATGCCAATCCGATGTGTGAATTATGCGCATATTGTTTATTAATGCCTAAATTGATTGAGTTGATTGAAATTATTAAATTTATACGGAACAAATAATGAGTAAGATTCTACCTGAATAATGGTTTAACTTTTACGATTTTTAGGGAATATTTTATATCTTTAAAATTGTTTTAGCCGCGCGCAAAAATTAAGAAACGCGTGGATGAAATAAGAAACGAGCGTTTAAAATGAGAAACGCTAGATAATAGAAAAAATGGTCGGTTAGTTTTGGAGTTTATACGGCGTTTAAACGAGTATTAAATTTTGAATTAATTAATACCTATTGAGCAATCAAACGCCAAATATCAAATATTTTAAGTGAGATTCAAGGGGATTAATGGATATTGCCTATTTGATGAACTGGCAATCTGATACGAATAAAAGTATTATTTGAACATCATAAAACTCAAGGATGAGAGGCGTCATGCCAAAACCAAGAAGTCAGCAGATCAGTCTTTGCTCAACCCCATATTACCATTGTATCAGTCGTTGCGTACGCCGTGCATTTCTTTGTGGGAAAGACAAGCAAACAGGTCAATCTTTTGAACACCGACGCGGTTGGGTTGAAGATCGACTTTTAACATTGGCAAAAGTGTTTGCCATTGACGTTTGCGCATTTACAATTATGCACAACCATTCCCACCTAGTCCTGAATGGCACTAGGTTAAGGGTTATTTGCAAATAAATCAATGGATTAGTGATGCGCATTACTTAACGTTCGGTTAAA
>JABSOJ010000313.1 GCA_013216005.1 Alteromonadaceae bacterium
AAACCAATTTATCGCCTAACCCTTTAAAAATAGGGGATTCATCGAGGGACAACAGTATTATGGAACAGAGCCTATTAGGTATATATTTGCTTGCCGCTGGTGTTCTCTTTTCATTCTCTTTGTTCAAAAAAAACAATTATAGTAGAGCACCGTTTTATTCTCCAGGAAGATGGAATTTGTAACTTTATTAGTGCAGAGGAAACATCACAAAGCCTGATTGGTGACGTTAACGACTTCAAACAAGATCTGCAATTGCAAAGGACAAGCAGAGTTGGCTTTTATGGCTGTTGGTTAAGTTTTAAAGCTGTAGATGAACAAAAGACAATTATTAAGTCCGGCGCAGGAGTTAATAAATCTTTGTTCATCTTTAAAGATAGTTTGTCAGATCGGGATTTTTCTCGACTTTGTCGGGTAATTAATCACGTTAGGTCTTTGGAGTTAACACAGTAATTGATGGGTTTTCTTCAAGTTCAGGGTAATCTAAAGTGTAGTGCAACCCTCTGCTTTCTTTACGCTCCATTGCACAACGAATAATAAGTTCAGCTACTTGCACTAAATTTCTTAACTCAAGTAAGTTATTGGTTACTCTAAAATTACGGTAATAGTCTTGAATTTCTTTTTGTAATAACTCAACTCTATGTAAAGCACGCTCTAATCGTTTGGTGGTGCGAACAATTCCAACGTAATCCCACATAAACAAACGTAATTCATGCCAATTATGTTGAATAACGACTTCTTCATCGGAGTCTGTTACACGACTTTCATCCCATGCTGGCAATGTTATAGGTGGTTGTACTGTATCAATTGTTCCTGCTATGTCAAAAGCTGTTGCGCGGGCAAATACCAGACATTCCAGAAGCGAATTACTCGCCATACGATTTGCGCCATGTAAACCGGTATAAGCCACTTCTCCGATGGCATATAGATTGGTTATGTCAGTTTGACCTTTTTTATTAATCATTACCCCGCCGCAGGTATAATGAGCAGCAGGTACAACAGGCATAGGATGTTTGGTAATGTCTATCCCTAAGGAAGCGGTTTTCTCAACTATATTAGGGAAATGTTGCTTAATAAAATCGTCAGATTTGTGACTGATATCAAGATACATGCAATCGACACCTAAACGTTTCATTTCGAAATCAATGGCACGGGCAACAATGTCTCTTGGTGCAAGCTCTTCGCGTTCATCAAAACTTGGCATGAAACGGCTACCGTCGGGACGTCTTAAGAGGGCACCTTCTCCCCGCAATGCTTCAGTAAGTAGAAAAGTACCGGCATCAGGATGAAAAAGACAGGTTGGATGAAATTGATTGAATTCCATGTTAGCTACACGGCACCCAGCCCGCCAGGCCATAGCTACACCATCACCACTGGCAACGTCAGGGTTGGAAGTATATTGGTAGACTTTACTTGCGCCTCCAGTTGCTAATATTGTTTTTTTAGCGTGAATACTTTCAACTTTTTCACTGTTTCTGTTCCAAATATAAGCACCCACACATTCATTTTTACCTTCAGATTCTTTTGAAGCGCTTTTTGAAGTAGAGGGGGAACAAATTAGATCAATAGCATTGTAACGTTCAAAAAGTTTTATTCGACTGTGTTGTTTTACTCTGCTAACTAAAGTTGTTTGTACTGCTTGTCCTGTAGCGTCTGCTGCGTGCAATATCCGACGATGACTGTGGCCGCCTTCACGGGTAAGATGATAACGAACATCCCCGTTGTCATTTGACTCTTGATCGAAACTCACCCCTTGGTCAATTAACCATTCAAGGCAAGCTTTGGCATTTTCTGCTGTATATTGGACGATATCCTCGTCACACAGACCCGCACCTGAAATTAATGTATCGGAAACATGTGAAGTGATGCTGTCATTTTCATCGAAAACGGCAGCGATACCACCTTGAGCATAATAAGTGGACCCCTCATTTACCGGACCCTTACTTAAAATAATAACTTCAGCATTTTGTGCTAAATGCAAAGCCAGCGTTAAACCAGCAGCGCCGCTGCCAATAATTAATACATCGCAATTGTGTTGTTGATTCATAAATGTATAATTTTCAGGTACTCTATATATAGGTGGCGATATTAACGTTAATTTGCCTTGCGGGACAGTAAAAACAGTCAGGTAGGCCTAGATTTTAAAAATATAAATTATTTTCGAACTTTTTGAAACCCTAGCGGTCTTACTTGATGTGTTGATTATGAGCCAGATATTAAGCAGTTTATACCAATTGTAATAATTTGAGTTAAAATCAAATCAATGATTAATGATTTTAACCTGAATAGTTAATAATTACAGTGGTTATATTAGGAGAAAGGGCTCGAATGAGCGAACAAAACATCGACCAAAAGTTGGTTGAGCGGGTTCAGAGCGGAGATAAAAACGCTTTTAATCTGCTGGTATTGAAATATCAACATAAAGTGGCAAATTTAGTTTCTCGTTATGTGAAAAACCAGAGCGATGTGCCGGATATAGTACAAGAGGCGTTTATTAAGGCGTACCGTGCATTACCTAATTTTCGTGGGGAAAGTGCATTTTATACTTGGTTATACCGGATAGCAGTAAATAGTGCTAAAAATCATTTGGTCGCTACTGGTCGTAAACCACCAGGTTCAGATATTGAGATTGAAGATGCTGAGATTTATGATAGTGGTGAAGCATTAAGAGAAAATGCTTCACCAGAAAAATTGTTATTAACCAATGAAATAAAGACGGTTATATTTAGTACCATTGAGCAATTACCTGAAGATTTACGCACTGCGATAAATTTACGAGAGCTTGAAGGTTTAAGTTATGAAGAAATTGCTGTGATCATGGAATGCCCTGTTGGCACTGTTCGTTCTAGAATTTTTAGAGCCCGTGATGCAGTTGATAAGAAAATTAGACCATTACTGAAAGCGTAAGGTAATGAAAGTAGGTTTAATGCTTCAGAACAGAATATAACTAAATTGAAATAGATTTGAGAGTTAACTATAGTTAGTAAAATTACTAGTGGAAGCTGACTTTTAAAGTGTTTTTAAGATTTTTTAAAGGTAAATGTATGAGTGAAAGTAAGTTTGAGACAGTATCATCACTTGTTGATAATTATCAACAAAACGATGCAGCTTTTGATGAACTAGTCAACGATAGTGAATTGTCTGATACTTGGGATAGATATCATCTTATTGGTGATGTTATGCGAAATGATATACCGGAGACATTTCAGTTGGATTTGGCTGGTAGTATTGCCAATGCCATTGAACAGGAACCAACTGTTTTGGCACCAGCTAATACATCAGATTCCCCCCGTAATTACATCGAGGAACTAAAAGCCAAAGTAATTCAATTTGCCAAACCTTTTGGTCAGGTTGCTATTGCAGCTTCTGCTGCTGGTTTAATGGTATTGGGTGTACAACAAAACGTTGCGAATAATGACGTAATCACGCCTAGTCAAACGGTGCAGACAATACCTTTCGGCGGAGTGGCGGATCCTGTTAGCTATAATGTAAATCAGCCAAACAGGAATTCTAAACAACAAGCTTATGTTGAACAACAGCGTCGTTTTCAGGCTTTATTGTCTGATCATCAACAACAGATAAGATTAAAATCTGTTGCAACAAAGTCTGAGTCTACTGCAGACATTAATCAGGATGAAGACTTGCCTAAATGATGTTATTTATCCGTTTTATTTTGCTGATTAGCATAAGCTTTTCAGCAAAAGGTGTAGAAAATATTCAAGCGCATGAATCACTTGAAAGACTTTCAAAATCCCTTCAGCAGCTTAATTTTAGTACTTCGTTTGTTGTTGTTAAAAATAATCAAGCAGAGCCGTATCATTGGTTTCATGGTGTCAGTGACAATAATGTTGAATTAGAAATATTGTCATTATTAAATGGACCCAGGCGTGATATTTTGCGTAAAGGTGAGGTAGTTAGTTATATCGAGCCTGAATTACCTCCTTATTCTGTTATTTCTCACCAAATAAGTGGTCCTATACCTGCTGTTTTTAGTCAGGATATTAATTCGTTATCATCGAGTTATGATTTTATCTCTGTTGGCCGAAGCCGGGTTCTGGGGCGTCCTGCACAACTTATTCGAATTGAGTCGAAGGATCAACACAGATTTGGTCATTGGTTGTGGCTAGATCAAACTACTGGTTTATTATTGAAACTGGCGATTATCACCAAAAAAGGTCAATTACTTGAGCAAGTTCAATTTACTCATTTGGATATTACTGATGAACCATCTGAAAGTATAAAACAGTTACAGTCAGCTGAATTACCGCATGTAATTGAGCTGTCTAAGAGTCATCAAAATAAACAATTATCCTGGCAAGTTAATTGGTTGCCGGAATCATTTAAACGTTTAAAAGCTAACAGACACAGGATTAACAGTAACAAACAGCCGGTAGAGTTTATGTTGTATAGTGACGGCTTAGTTGAATTTTCTGTTTATGTGAGTGCTAGCATAGACAAGCAAAGAGCTGTTGAGTATGTAATGGATGGTGCTACTGTTGTGCTGAATCAAGCTGTTAATGGGTATGAAGTCAGTGTCGTCGGTAAAATCCCAGCACTGACCGCAAAAAAAATTGCTAATTCAGTTGTGCTACATAAAAAGCCATTATTCAGTAAAAATACTCAGCCATGATGCAAGAAAAAGCAGTAGTCATTGCGGTTAATCAAGACTTAATAACCGTTCAAAGTCAGGTGAAGTCTACATGCAGTAGTTGTCAGCAAGTGGATACTTGCGGTAGTGGCTTGGTTGCCAAGGCACTACCTAAAAGAAAGTTAGCATTAGATTTAACAACATCGTTAGACGTAAAAGTCGGTGATAGCGTTACCTTGGCAATACCGGAGAAAAACTTATTGCAAACAGCATGGCAGGTGTATCTATGGCCGTTAATAGGTCTGATATCCTTTTCTGCTATCGGGCAGTTTTTTGTCCAGTCACAAGTGTTACCACACGAACTTTTTGCAATCTTACTGGGTTCTGTTGGTGGCTATCTGGGTTTTAGAATGGCCAGGTTTTGGCAAAAACACTCAAATCAGTCGTTAAATTTATTACCTGAAATAATAAATGTTGATGCTCAAAATATCCCAGTTACAGAAGTCATTGACTGATTTTTGACCTAGATA
>JABSOJ010000314.1 GCA_013216005.1 Alteromonadaceae bacterium
TTGCATCCTTAGTAATTGGTTGCAATGATTTAATCAGATCAAATTTATAAAGTTAAACTATCTCGCCGTAAGCTCACTGCAGATCACTTTATCAATGTACATGCGAAACAGCACAATTGCCCTGCGCTGAAATTATCTGAAAATACATATCGGCAATTACTTGAATACCACTGGCAATGTTCGTGAACTATCAAACAGAATTGAACGCTTTGTATTACTTAATGATGAACATGAATTAACACAAAACTTCAATCATCAGCGATCTCAAATAAATTCTAAGGGAAATAACCCCGATTTTGACATGCCTGAAAAGGGCTTTAGTTGGGATGACTTTGAACGTCAATGTTTAGCAAATGCACTGAAAATTAACTAGGGAAACAGAACAAAAGCAGCAAAATTCCTACAAATGTCTTATAAAGCATTTTTATATCGTCTGGAAAAATTTCAGATTTGCGATTAGGAAGAGTAACTTAATCACCACTCGCTTCAACAGCGACAATAATGGTTACAATAATTTATTTTTAATACTTATTTAATATAACCCTGATAGCGTTATGTTCTAAACTTAACGGTGCATCCATCGTGAAGTGAGGTATTTAGTATGAGTGCCATTTGGAATAATCATGCATTACATTTAGTTGATTTTATGAATGGAAATAACGAAGATCAAGCGCGTATGTACCTTGAGCAATTAATGTTATTTCCTACCCATATTCAAGATAGGATATTTGAAGATATCAGTCATTTATCCCATTGCAGTAGCGAAGCTGTGGCAGATATTATAAATAACTATTCTATGACAGATATTCCATAGAATGTTAAATCAAGTAGATAACTGCTTTAACCTTAAATTTGCAACTTCATCCCTAACTTTGGCAGCTTGTTCAAATTCTAAGTTTTGCGCGTGCATAAGCATAGTTTCCTCAAGCTGCTTCACTTTAACGTCAATTTCATGTGTAGTTAAAACTTCATAATTTGCTAGCGGCTCTGCTACATTCGCAAGCAACTCCTTCTTTGAATGACCTAGATTCATAACATCAATTACCTTTCGACGAATGCCTTTCGGAACAATGCCATTATCTAAATTATACTGATGTTGCTTCTCCCTACGACGCTCTGTTTCATCAATCGCTTTTCTCATAGAACCAGTAATTCGGGCAGCATATAAAATAGCTCTGCCATTTACATTTCGAGCAGCTCGTCCAATAGTTTGAATTAAAGAACGTTCAGAGCGTAAAAATCCTTCTTTGTCAGCGTCTAAAATAGCCACCAGAGAAACTTCCGGCATATCTAAACCTTCGCGAAGCAAATTAATGCCAACCAGTACATCAAATTTACCTAACCTGAAATCCCTTATTATTTCAACGCGTTCTACGGTATCTACATCTGAATGTAAATAACGTGTTTTTACGCCATGTTCAACAAGGTAATCCGTTAAATCTTCTGCCATACGCTTAGTTAATGTGGTTGCCATTACCCTTTCATCAATAGCAACCCTTTTGTGTATTTCAGATAATAAATCATCCACCTGCGTTTCCACAGGTCTTACTTCAATAATAGGATCTAACAAACCGGTAGGACGAACTACCTGCTCGGCTATATCGTCTCCACATTTTGCTAGTTCATAATGACTCGGCGTTGCTGATACATAAATAGTCTGTGGTGCAAGTGCTTCAAATTCGTCAAATTTCATCGGACGATTATCAAGTGCCGAAGGCAATCGAAAACCATACTGTACTAAATTTTCTTTACGTGATCGGTCACCTTTATACATAGCGCCTATTTGCGGAACAGTAACATGAGATTCATCAATAATAAGTAAACCGTCATCAGGTAAATAATCAAATAAAGTTGGAGGTGCTTCCCCTGACTCCCTACCCGACAAATATCGCGAGTAATTTTCAATACCAGAGCAATAACCAAGCTCGGTCATCATTTCGATATCAAATTGTGTACGTTGCACAATCCTTTGCTCTTCAACTAATAAATTATTTTCTTTCAGTTGTGTTGCACGGGCTTTTAATTCGACTTTAATCTTTTCTACCGCAGCTAAAACTTTAGCCCTTGGGGTAGCATAATGTGTTTTAGGATATATTGTGACTCTTTCTAAGGTTCGTTCAACCTGACCAGTTAACGGATCAAATTGAGTGATACGTTCAAGCTCTTCATCAAATAGCTCTATTCTTATCGCCAATTTTTCTGATTCCGCCGGAAAAATATCAATAACATCTCCCCTGACCCGATAAGTTGCACGCGAAAATGCCATATCATTTCGTGTATATTGTAATTCTGCCAAACGTCTTAAAATATCACGTTGATTAATAATGTCTCCCTGTCGTAGGTGCAACATCATTTTTAGGTAGGATTCAGGATCACCTAAACCATAAATAGCTGAAACAGAGGCAATAATAATTACATCTCGACGCTCTAACAGTGCCTTAGTTGCCGACAAACGCATTTGCTCGATATGTTCGTTTACTGAAGCATCCTTTTCTATAAAAGTATCTGTCGTAGGCACATAAGCTTCCGGCTGATAATAATCATAATAAGAAACAAAATATTCAACCGCATTATTCGGAAAAAATTCTTTCATTTCACCGTATAATTGTGCAGCAAGTGTTTTATTGGGGGCTAACATCATCGTTGGCCTATTCAATTTAGCAATCACATTTGCAACGGTAAATGTTTTTCCGGATCCTGTAACCCCAAGTAGTGTTTGATGAGCTAATCCATCCTCAATCCCTTCAAGCAATTTTGCTATAGCGGTAGGTTGGTCTCCATTGGGAGTATAATCAGATTTTAGTTCTAACGATTTCATGATGACACTTCCGATGTTCCTGAATTATCAGTAGAAAATTGCTTTGTGAACAAACGATACGAAATACAAGCCATAATCAAATTACCTAACAACCCTCCAATAAAAAAGCCTTGTAATCCGTAAAAAACGCTACCAAAATAAGCAAGAGGAACATAACAGACAAACAGACGAATAATACTAAGTGCCAGAGCAACCATAGGTTTATGTAAAGCATTAAAAGATGAATTAGTTAAAATAACAACGCCCTGCAAACCATAACCTAGTGGCAATATCCAGATAAATAAAATAATGATTTCAGCAACAGCATCTTCTGTTGAAAAAGCATCAGCAATAGATGGTGCTATAACAATTAACACTCCATAAATAAGCACTTGCCAGAACATAACGAATTTAACCGATGTTTTATAACTTTTTTCTACACGGTGCATGAATCCAGCACCAAAGTTTTGACTGATAAAAGGTGGCAAAGTCATCGACATAGCTAAAACCACTAAGCAAGCAATAGACTCAATTCGTGAACCAACCCCAAATGCAGCAACCGCAGATTCACCAAAAGTAGCACAAATTGCAGTTAAAATACCAGCAGATACAGGCGTTAACATATTAGCCCCTGCAGCAGGCAATCCTATATGCAATATTTTACGCGAAGAAATGATGAATTCTTTTAAACTGATTAATCTCGCATGTATCAGTTTTCTTTTTATTAATAATATATATAAAACAAAAAGTGAACCAAAAAGCCAGGAAATTAAAGTAGCTATTGCTGCTCCTTGAATTCCCATCGCTGGCACAGGACCAAAACCAAAGATAAAAATAGGATCTAATACCGCATTTATTAAACCTGCACTACCCATAATAATGCTTGGCGTTTTTGTATCACCAGAGGCCCGTAGTACGGCATTACCTATCATTGGACCAATTAAACACACACTACCGATAAACCAAATATCAATATATTGATGAATCAAAGGCAACAATTCTTGACTTGCACCCAATAACAGAAACATTTCATCAACAAATATATAACCAATGAAGGACAATAGTGCAACGACAATCCCTGCCAAATACAAAGCCGCTGAAGCCGAGTCTTTAGCTGATCCTTTATCTCCTTTACCTAAAGCTTTGGCAATAACGGCTGAAGTGCCAATAGCTAAACCAATAGTTAAACTGATAACAGTAAAAGTGATCGGAAAAGTAAAACTTATTGCAGCCAAAGGTTGTGTACCTAATAAGCTAACAAAAAAGGTATCAACCAAATTAAATGTCATTAATAAAACCATTCCGTAAATCATTGGTATGGTCATGTTTTTTAAAGTACTAGCAACTGGATCTTTTAATAAATCAAGTTGGTGTTTATTCGGTGTCTTTGTCATTAAATTCAATTCTAATTATTAGCTTTACTATCAAAAAGCGGGTTGTGTCATCGAAAAGAGTCAGTATTGTAAAAGATAGTGATAAGACTCGCCATTTAAATATTTAATTTCGTGGGTTTTCAATGCTAAATTTGTTTGTTTTCATTAAATTTATTCACCCCGCTAAATAGTTATCCATATTCGATTTTGTAAAAAACAAAACCCAAGCTGTACAAAAAGCAAACAACAAAGTTCAAAAAACAAACCACCTCAGTGTAAGCGCTTGTTATTGCTACATAAATAACCTGCAAGATCTTCCAGTATATTTTCAATAATTACCAATTACCTTAGCTTAGCGATTTCTTACACATTTACCCACACAGTTATCCACAGAAAAAGTGGATAATTACTTAAACATAATCTATTACACTTTTTTGGCTATAATCACACCAAAATCTGATGAGAATCCACACGTAGTGCACACAAAGCAATCAAACAGTGAAATAATTGCATTTTTTATGAATTTTGTGTTGACAGTTTTACAAGTGCACTTTAATATTCCGCCCCGTTAGCCCAACAGCTAACAAGAAGCAAAATATAATTATTCCCCAATAGCTCAGTTGATAAAGCCTAGGGTTTGGTACTGTAATCCATGTATCTAAATAAAGAAAGATAATTATACCCCAATAGCTCAGTTGGTAGAGCTCAGGGTTTGGTACTGTTAATCCATGTATCAAAAAACAAGATGAAAAAATCATTCCCCAATAGCTCAGTTGGTAGAGCGATGGACTGTTAATCCATGTGTCACTGGTTCGAGCCCAGTTTGGGGAGCCACTTTAGAAAACCTGCATTTATTTGCAGGTTTTTTTTTGCCTTACCTTTAATGTAAAAGCATTATTCCCCAATAGCTCAGTTGGTAAAGCTGTAGCCGAGCGACCAAAAC
>JABSOJ010000315.1 GCA_013216005.1 Alteromonadaceae bacterium
TGGTCTTGGTGTAGTAAAAGAGTAATTCAAATCAGAAATTAGTGCGTATCATTTTTTAGGTGTTATATTAAACGCTGAGTATAAATTCATTGAAAAACAATAGGTCTAACAAATAATGATGAAAAAAACTTTAGCCTTGCTACTACAATTAGTGTTTGTATCTGTTTTACACGCCGCCCAGCCAGTAGTGTACAAGGTTTCTTTTGATAATACGGTTCATCATGAAGCAAAAATCATTGCAACCTTTTCCGGAATTGAAACAGATATTCTGGAATTGAGAATGAGTCGTTCATCTCCCGGCCGATATGCAATTCATGAATTTGCCAAAAATGTTTACCAGCTTAGTGTTGTTGACGGACAAGGGAAACCACTGCAATTTACAAGGCCTGATCCTTACCAATGGAATATTAAAGGACATGATGGCACTGTTACCGTAACTTACACGCTTTATGCTGATCATGCTGATGGTACTTATTCTGCTATTGATAGAACGCATGCACATTTGAATATACCCGCAACTTTTATTTGGGCACGAGGTTTTGACAAAAATGCGGTAGAAGTTAATTTTACGCCGTTTGATCCAAAGTGGAAGGTCGCAACACAGTTGCTCCCAACAAAAAACAAATATCGTTTTACCGCACCAGATTTTCAATATTTTATGGATAGCCCGATTGAATTGAGTGATTTTGATTTACGCAGTTGGACAGTTGAATCAAGAGGGAAGCAATACACGATAAATTTAGCTGTTCATCACGAAGGTACTACCGAAGAGATGGATGAGTTTACCGAAAAAGCAAAAGCAATAACTGCAGCTGAAGCAAAAGTATTTGGTGAATATCCTGATTTTGATTATGGCAGTTATACCTTTATCAGTTGTTTTGTTCCCCATGTTAAAGGTGACGGTATGGAACACCGAAACTCGACAATATTAACTATAAATAAATCTTTCGATGAAGCCGAGTTCAGCCAGCAAGGTGTATTAGCGCATGAATTTATTCATGCCTGGAATGTTGAGCGTATACGCCCTAAATCACTGGAGCCCTTTAATTTTGAACGGGCAAATATGAGTGCAGAATTATGGTTTGTTGAGGGTTTTACCAACTATTATACATATTTGAGTCTGTTACGTGCGCAGGAAGTAAAACGTGTTGATGAGTTTAAAGCATTGGCAAAAACAATTAATGCGATTAAACAATCACCGGGTAAACAGATGTTTTCAGCAGAAGGGATGAGTAAGTTGGCACCTTTTAGAGATGCTGCGATATTTGTTGATAAAACTAATTTCACTAATTCATTAATTAGTCATTACATCATTGGTGATTCGATAGCCATTGCACTTGATTTATCGTTGAGATCAGAATTTGATGGTATTAGTTTGGATGATTTTATGGCCCGTGTATGGCAAAAACACGGCCGAACTGAAACGCCATATGATAATGATGATTTAAGGAAGATTTTAGGAGAGTTAGTAAATGATCCGGCATTTGCTGATCAGTTCTTTGCACAATATATTACAGGTAAAGAGATCCCTGATTATAAAAGTTTGCTGGCAAATGCAGGTTTAACCCTAAAACTTAAAAATGAAGACCAAGCCAGTTTAGGGAAAGTTAAATTCAAATTTAATGGGCCTGAAGCTATTATTTCTTTGGCAACGATTAAAGGCAGTCCTTTATATGTGGCTGGTTTAGATAATGGAGATCAAATTATTGCACTGGATCGCCGGAAGATTCGTAGTGAATCTTTATGGGAAAAGGCGCTGTCAAAATACAAACCGGGTGATACCGCAACCATTCATTATATTCAGCGGGGAATAGCAAGTTCATCAAAAATTACTTTTATAGAAGATCCTGAGTTGGAAATTATTACGTTTAAAAGTGAAGATAAAAAAGAAACTGACGCTATGATTAAATTTCGTGACGCATGGCTGGGTGAAGAAAAAGTGGATGTTGAAGACAAATAGTAACGGGGTTAAAGCTAAGTTATTGGTTTGTTTAGGTTTGTTCTAGGTTTAACTAATATCTGTAGGTTTAGTTAAAATGAAGAAAGGCGATGGTAAATAAACCAGTCGCCTTTTTTGCTTTTTGTTAATAGAGAATTAAATTTCATTTGGTAACACAATGTAAAGTAAATCCCTATTTATTCTTCATAATTTTTTTATAGCTGCTATAACTTATCTATTCTAATTGTAACAAGAGAAAAATTTCCTGTTATTAAACGCACAAAATGGGGTGTTAATCGCAAGTAGGTATTTGGTTTGTTTAACTTAAATAAATATGGCTTATGCTGTTTCTAAAATAAGCTCTTTTCAAATATAAAACAACAAAGTGAATGTTATGGATAAAACGATAATTATCAATGGTGAAAAACAGATCATAGATGTTGATGAAGATATGCCGTTATTATGGTTTCTTCGTGATCGATTGGAAAAAATAGGCACTAAGTATGGTTGTGGCAGTGGTTTGTGTGGTGCTTGTACTGTGCATGTCGATGGTGTTGCAACGCGCTCGTGTGTTATTCCTGTTGGAGTGCTTGCCGGTAAAAGTATTACTACTATTGAAGGTCTTTCAAAAAATGGTGATCACCCGCTGCAAAAAGCCTGGTTAGAAAACAATGTCCCTCAATGTGGTTACTGTCAGGCCGGGCAAATAATGAATGCTGCCAGTTTGTTAAGTGAAAATCCAACCCCTAATGCCGAAGAAATTGATTCAGCGATGCAAGGCAATATTTGTCGTTGTGGTACTTATCAGCGAATTAAAAAAGCGATTGCGCAAGCGGCTGACGAATTGGCAAGGGAGGTCTCTTGATGGGATTTATTGATAAGGCAACTGAAAATATGACAATTGAGAACGTCAGCAGACGTAACTTTATTAAAACCGCGGGGTTTGCAACGGGTGGTTTAGTTATTGGTGTTACATTACCTATGCAAAGCCTGGCGCTTGGTGACGTAGCGAAAGAATTTGATTTTAACCCCAATGCCTTTATCCATATTGCCGAAAATGGCGATACGCTTATTTATTGTGGTCGTTGTGAAATGGGACAGGGCATCAGTACAGCATTGCCAGCCGCAGTTGCTGATGAGCTTGAAGCTGACTGGTCGCGTGTTTCGGTAAAACAAGGTGATGCCGACGAAAAATATGGCCCGCAAGCCACCGGTGGTTCAGCGAGTATTCGTCGCATGTATATTCCAATGCGTGAAGCAGGAGCTGCCGCTAAAGAAATGCTTATTGCCGCTGCTGCAACTAAGGTTTGGAAAATTTCCCCAGACCAGTGTAGTGCGAAGAATCATTTTGTTATTAATAATAATAACGGTGAAAAACTGTCTTATGGTCAATTAGCCAGTTTAGCAGCGACCATTTCTGTACCTGAAAAGCCTAAATTAAAAGAAAAGTCTGAATATAAATATATAGGTAAAGCGCTTCCCCGCCATGATCAGGATGAAGTTGTGGTCGGAAAACGAATTTATGGTGTTGATACTAAAATGCCGGGACTTAAATATGCGGCTATTACGCATTGTCCGGTGTTGGGCGGCAAACTTAAATCTTTGGATAAATCAGCAGCGTTAGCCATGAAAGGTGTGGTTGATGTGGTTGTTATTCCACGTTTTGAAGTGCCGTTTGGTTCTATTGGCGGTGTTGCGGTTGTTGCGGATAATACCTGGACGGCACAACAAGCGTTGAAAAAACTCATTATAAAATGGGATTTAGGTGACAACCAGTCATACGATACTAAGGCTTATAAAGCTCAGTTGGTTAAAAATGTTGAATCTCCTGCGCAACTTGCCACAGAACGTGGTGATTTAAAAACAGCTTTTTCTAATGCAGATCAAAAACACTCAGCAACTTATACTGGTGGACATTTATCGCATTCACCGATGGAGCCAAATGCCAGTGTTGTTTACGTAGAAGACGATAAGTGTGAAGTTTGGGCGGCAACTCAGGCACCAAAAGCTATTCAGAAAGTACTGGGTGAATATTTAAAACGGGAACCAACAGATATTATTGTTCATGTCACTATGGCTGGCGGTGCTTTTGGTCGTAAATTCAAGTGTGATTATGTGCATGAAGCCGCTGTTATTTCTCAGCAAGTTAAAGCACCCGTGCAACTTACCTGGTCGCGTGAAGAAGATATGCGCACGGGTTATTATCATTCAATTAGTGCTCAACATATTGAAGCGTCTTTGGATGAAAAAGGAAAGGTAACTGGCTGGTTGCACAGGATCGCTTTTCCGCCGATTGGCTCCCTGTTTAGTGCTGATTCCACAGGTCCGGTAAAAAATGATGTCTCAGCAGTAGATGATTATCCGTTTGGTTTACCTAATTTCCGCAGTGAAATAGGTGAAGCGAAAGCGCATACCCGTATTGGTTGGTATCGAGCTGTTTACGCGATATTTTACGGCTTTTCATTTAGTTCTTTTGCTGATGAATTGGCGTATAAAGCGGGTAAAGATCCATTAACCTTTTTAAATCAGTTATATGATGCCAATGACAATCCAGAACAAAAAGAGCAGGTTAAACGTTCAAAAAATGCTATAGCTTTGGCTGCTGAAAAAGCGGGTTGGCAAAATCGTAATAAATTGCCTGAAGGACAAGCTATTGGTTTAGCTGTTCACTATAGCTTTCAAAGTTATGTGGCGATGGCAGTTCGTGTGGAAGTTAAAGGCGATGATATTAAAGTGTTGCAGGTTGATTCTGTAATTGATTGTGGTCAGGTACTTAATACCGATGGAGCTACCGCACAAATGGAAGGTGCAGTGGCAATGGGAATGTCATTAGCGTTAAGTACTGAGATCACTTTTAGAAATGGTGCAGTGGTTAATTCAAACTTTCATGATTATCCGGTAATGCGGACCAGTGAAATGCCCCAAGTTAATGTGCATATCGTTGATTCTGATTTTGAGCCTACAGGGTTAGGTGAGCCGGGGGTTGCTCCGTTTGCTCCGGCGCTTGCCAATGCTGTATGTGCTGCATCGGGTAAACGTTATAGAGATTTACCTTTTAAGTCAATGACAGCTTAGTTTTATTAATTAGTGTCTGAACGGAAATCCTGAAAGCCTTATTTTACGGGGTATTCAAGCAATATTGCAAAACGAAGATTTTG
>JABSOJ010000316.1 GCA_013216005.1 Alteromonadaceae bacterium
TACGGGCTTCAACACCTTTGGCGACATCAATCACCATTAAGCATGAATCTACCGCAGTTAATGTACGATAGGTATCTTCTGAGAAATCTTCGTGACCTGGCGTATCCAGTAGATTGACTAAACAACCTGAATAAGGGAATTGCATGACTGAAGTGGTAATTGAAATACCACGTTCTTTTTCAATTTCCATCCAGTCTGACTTAGCATGCTGGCCAGATTTTTTACCTTTAACGGTACCTGCTTTTTGTAAAGCTTGACCGAAAAGTAAAACTTTTTCGGTGATCGTGGTTTTACCGGCATCTGGGTGAGATATGATGGCAAATGTTCTTCGTATACCTACCTGTTTGGCTTGTTCGCTATTGTTGCTCATGAAAATTCCCTTGGTACACACAACTGTACACACAAAATAAAAGTCTAAGTTAACTTTAGCACTAGGACTATTTTTGTTTTGATCTTAAAAAAATTGGCGCATTGTAACATTAAATACAAATAAATTCGTATAAAGTGAATTTCTTAATTTATAAAGTATTTATTCTACTCATAGCTATACCGCTAATATGCAAGTAGGTGCGGAGCCAGCAAAAGGAAGTGGGGGTGAAAAATCACATCGAGCAGAAGGCGGACATGGACAGGTAGTAAGTGGCTCTGAAAGATATGAACATGGAGGATTACAATCAGCCGGAACAGGTTCTGAAACAAGATCTAAAAATGTCGCGATATTATATTGCATTAAGAAATGATGTTTAACAAATAAAGGAAAGGGGTCGTGAAGCCTACACCTTATCTGGAATAAGTAAATTAACAGGACAACAAATACCATTACTCATAAAGAATCGGATTCAGTAAACCAATATTGGCGTGATAAGTTGTAAGGCGATTTGTGCTCCTATGTGAGAATAGTAAGCTCTCACATTATGTCAAATGCCATTAGTAAGTTGACATTTTTCCTTTATACCCAAGGTACTTGGAAATGCAGGTTCAGAGCAAAACTAGGACATCAGTGCAAGGCGCAACACACATATAATGGTTATTCCCTTATAAAGTGTTGCAACGCAGCACTGATTTTCTAGTTTAGCTCCCTTCGGGCAAGGCGATAAACGGCTATCTCCTGCGTTATTAAATCTTCAAATAGAATAACTATTCTCAACATTTAATGCCTTGAATATAGCCGTTTCTCGCCTTTCTGAATCCTGCATTTCCAAGTAGTTTGGGTATGTACGAACTTTATAGTTACCTCGACTATCCATGAAAAAATTATTAGTTAATAGTCGAGATAATCATATTACCTAGAACAACTTTCAATAAAAGAATAAATTTCATTTTCTTTATATTTGTTTGAGCCCCCACCAATCGCCACAGGCTTCGGAAAATTAGCGTTATTTTGTCTCCAATTAAAAATTGTTCTATCACTTACACCAAAAATTTCACAAATTTGTTTCGTCGATAATAATTTCATTTTAATAACTCTCTTTGTTGATTATTGATGATGGCGTCGAACTACTACCATTCATTCTCTGCATATCAAAAGCAGCCGGAGCATGGTTAATTGCAACATCAACATGCTTACTTAGACCTAATTTCATGTCTGTAATGGCTGCATCACCGGGAACTTTTTTATTACTAATTCACATAATTATTATGCTGCTTCCTTAATTACTTTAATCCTACGGTTTAAATCCATTTTTCCCTTTTTATTAAAAGTCCATTTCCCTGAGGCCGATTCATAATTGAATATTCCCCATCGACCGAAAAAGCTGCCGTTATCAAACTCAATTTTACAATTAACCGTTATCCAGTGAAAGTTTTCTTGATCTGCTGATATTCCGTCGGGAGATAAACATACTTCAGTTTCAAAAATATCACCTTCGTATATTTCCATACCGTTTATATCTTCAATCCCGATGAACTGGCCAAGTGTGTTTTGATCTATTTCTATTTGTTCACCGGCTTCTAAAAGAATACTGGGTACGTTATGGTCTGATTCTAAGTAACATCCAAAAACCCAATCACCCATTTTGATGTTTAAGTGCATGTCGTTAACCGATGCTTTAGCTCTAAATTTAATTTTTCTCATTATGTTTTTTCCTAAATTTATTAACTGTTTTCAGCCCGTAGGTAATGAGGGCCATTGACCACCATACCGAAGGATATTTAACATCGATTGCTCAGACTCTTTGTGATCCCAAACACCCCAATAATGTTTAGGTAATGGCTTTTTGTGCCGGCAAGTTTTTGAACCTAAATCTAACGCTTGAACAAAAGCGAAAGTTTGACCTTGCGCCTGACTAAAATTAATCAAACATTTTTGATGGTTATCATCAAAACAAACATTATTAACTTCTACTAACATGATAATTTGCCTTTTCTTAAATATTACCTAATGGTCATTTAAGTTACTGCTTGATTATTTGTGTTATCTGTTATTGAATTTTCTAATTCCTTAATAAAAAGATCAGCGATAAGAACTGAATCTTTTACTATTGATTCATAACTAATATTCATTGGTTTTATTAGGTTTGTAATTTCAGGAAGGAGAATTTTTAAAGCTTCTTTTGCAATGCTATTTCTAATTTCGTTGGTATTCATTATGCGTCCCATTAATTGAAACTAATCGCATTTAAACTACAAGAATACTAGTAATCTGTCAAATCTAAACTTAAAGTTTAATGGTATTTTGTGGTGTAGGGGTGTTGTTTGTTGAAAATAATTAAATATAAATGTTAGGTCTACTGACTATAAAATATTGAGATTTACTTTTTAGGCTTTGTTTTAGATAATTATTGTCAATATGCTAAGTAATTGACTATCTTTATCGGGGCTTAAAAATAAAGATTGGTTTTTTATACTTGATAGGTGGGAGGGTTTAAATATTATCAATACTGAATGGGGTTAGAGCAACTTTGATCATTAGTTTTACAGCTAATTAAAAAGATATTACTTTTTACCTGTTTCGAATAGATTTTCTATTTTAGTTAATGTTTTAAATATAAATAATAAATTGTCTATTTTATTATTTACTTATTGTCATGAGGTTTGTTTTGAATATAAATGTGAATTTGAACACAACAAGCGGAAACTTAAGTGTACCAAATAATACTGAGTCGCTATCTACGGGTGAATATAACAAGGGAGAAAGAATTAATAATATTGTTCCCAATAATGGTGTCACAGTGAGTATAAGTAAAATAGGATTGGCATTATATTTAGAATTCGCTGCTGGTGCTAATGGCAGCGGTGGTTTTGGTGGTGCTAATGGTGGCGGTAATAGGCCACCTTAAAAGAGATTAAAAAGTATTTTATATGAATGAAGTAACTAATACAGTGATTGGAGTCACAACTAATATTGCAGTATTTGTGGTTTATATTAACCTTGGGACTTTTTTGATTGCAGCTATTGTTGGAGACAGAAAAAGTAGTCCTTTTATTACGATATTGTGTTTGACATTAGCAAATTGTATTTCTTCTGTTACGTCTGGTGTGATGGTTGATAATTTTGAAGTTATTAATGTCCAATTTATGAGGCATTTATGGTACATCTCACTTGCTAGTATCAATATTATTACTATGTTCAGTATCTATCATCTTCATGTTTATTATGGTCAGCAACTCGGAAGAGTTTCACATATAGTTATATTTTCAAGTGCTATGTTAGTTACAGTACAAATGATTGAATATGTTCCTAGAATTTTATTCAATGTTAGTAGTATTGAATTGAATAGCCTTGAAATATTTGGAATGTCACTTTCTAGTCTTTATTCAAACGGCATCACGGTGATCAATTTGTTTTTGACTGTTATTACAGTTTTAGTAGTTTTTTTTTGCGTTATTAAGCGCTATAAAGTTTAGAGTTTCAGTACTTGTTTATAAGGTAAAGTAAATTGAATATAACCTATGTATTCGCAATAGCAGTGGCCGTTTTGTTTTTAGCTGTTCCCTGGTATTTTGTTATTCTTATACGAAAAAATAGTAACGAAGATATAAATAATCGAAGAGAAAATAACTCATTTGATTTTGATGATAATATTATTTCATTAAATACATCCATAATTGAAAGTTTGATGCGTGAAGGGATTAAGTTACATGGAGAAAGAGTTGAACTTGATAGGTTGTATCTATTAGGGGTAGAGAATAAAGTTATTGAAAAAGCGGAACTCTTATTATATGAAAAAACGAAGGATTTTGTTTTTAGAGCACGAGCCGTAGGCTTAATTATAGATAACTATTGTGATAATAAAATTAAGAACTGATTTTGTTTTGTTGATCTTTTAGTATGTTTGATTCCATATAATGACCAGTTAATTTATGCGTCATAGCCGTAATGAGAATATTTACTATGGTTTGCTTATTTTTAACTGCGTCAATAATACCACCGTCAAAATTTCCACGTCTTTGCAATGACTTACGAGTAGATATTAATGTAGAGTCAAAGGCTTCAGCTACTACGTTCTGTATTTCTTCTATTGTGAATGTGTCAATATCATTTTGAATAAGTGATAAGTTAGGCTCAGTCTTTTCAGCTTCTCCAGTTTCTAGGTAATTTATGCTTACCTGTAACACTTCAGCAATTTTATACATTTTAGAAGACGTAGAGTTATGTTTTTCAATTTGGACAATTGTTTGTTGACTAAGCCCCACTAACTCAGCTAGGCGTCCTTGAGTCATTCCTTTGGTTGCTTTTCTAGCTTTTAAAACCCTATCACCACGATTTTCTTTAATTGTTTGCGACATAAGGCACGTTAAGTTTATTAAATTAGTATATTTATATTACAAAGAAGCTTACAAATTTACAAACATATATTCTGATATTACGAAAAACAAGTAAGCCATATATCGATTTGACAAAAAACAACTATACGAGTAATCTTGTTTTGAAATTAATAAAATTGAGTTCTGTTGATGACAAGACCTGTTTTAAAAAATCAAATACTTATGAAGGCAGTGAAAAAAGTAGGTTCTCAAACCAAGCTTGCGACTGCAATAAACACAACTCAGCAAAGAATGGCACTAGGTTAAGGGTTATTTGCAAATAAATCAATGGATTAGTGATGCGCATTACTTAACGTTCGGTTAAA